>CAUZBA010000278.1:0-4849 GCA_963577635.1 Phycisphaerae bacterium | reverse complement strand
TGATGGCGATATACGAAGGACAGACCACGATCGACGAAGTGGTCCGCGAGACACTGGCGGAAGATCAGTAACCGTCAGGAAGTGCAACGCCTGCGGAACCCCAGGAGAGGCATCATGCCTACGTTTCAATACGAAGCGGTCAACGAGACCGGCCAGACTCAGAAGGGGACCGTCGCGGCCAAGACGAGCGAAGAGGCCATCGCGCGGATCCGCTCGGACAAGCTGTTTCCGCGCTGGGTGCGTGAACAGAAGGCCAAGCGCGGTCGCAGCGCCGGTGCCACGGCCGCGACCTCGAAACGAGTCAGGAAAAAGGGTGACCTGTCAATCAACATCGGCGGTGTGGGAACGAAAAAGCTCACGGCATTCACGCGTCAGCTCTCGACGCTGCAGGACGCGGGCCTGCCGATCCTGCGATCGCTGGCCATCCTCGAGCAACAACAGAAGCCGGGTCTGCTCAAGAACATCCTGGGGGACGTGCACGACGACGTGTCCGGCGGATCCTCGCTGTCCGAGGCGATGGCGAAGCACCCCAAGGGCTTCGACAAGCTGTACACGAAGATGATTGCCGCCGGCGAGGTCGGCGGCGTGCTCGACCAGATCCTAGAGCGCCTGGCGGAGTTCCTGGAGAAGGCGGCAAGACTCAAGGCCCGCATCATCAGCGCCATGATCTATCCGGTGGTCGTGATCAGCGTCGCCGTGCTGATCGTCACCGGGATCATGGTCTTCATCATCCCGAAATTCGAGGACATCTTCATCGACTTCGACACCGAGCTGCCCGGCCTGACGATGTTCCTGATTTCCTCGTCCAAGTGGGCGGCGGGAACGCACAAGGGGCAGCCGGTGCCGGGGTGGATCTTTATCGTGATTTCCCCCCTGGTGCTGTTTGTTTCGTTCAAGCTCATCCGCAAGACCAGCGGCGGCAAGATGGCCCTGGACAGGGTCTCCCTGTACCTGCCGATTGTGGGCAATCTGATTTCGAAGACCTCCGTCGCGAAATTCACGCGCACCTTGGGCACGCTGATTCGGGCGGGTGTCCCCATCCTCGACGGGATCATGATCACCCGCGACACGTCCGGCAACGCCGTCTATCAGAAAGCGCTGACGGGCGTGCACGACTCGGTGCGCCAGGGTGAAAGTTTTGCCGAGCCGTTGCGGGCATCAAAGGTGTGCGACGCGATCGTCACCAACATGATCGACGTCGGCGAGGAGACCGGCGACCTCGACAAGATGCTGATCAAGGTCGCCGACAACTACGACGAGGAAGTGGACACGCTTGTCGCGAGCATGGTGTCGCTGCTCGAACCGATCATGATCGTCGTCCTGGGCGTCATCGTCGGCTTCATCGTGGTGTCGCTGTTCCTGCCGCTGGTGACGCTGATGGAATCCGTGATGTAACGGGCCTCCGGCCCCGCTGTGGAGCACGATCATGCAGGCCAACTCCCTGCCAGATCAATCGGGACGCCTCTTGCGGCGCGTAGCGGGTCGCGAACGCCGCCACGCGTTCACGCTGATCGAGATGCTGGTGGTGATCCTGATCATCGGTCTGCTGATCGGACTGCTCTTTGCGTTCACATCGCAGTCGGTCACTCGCGTTTCCCAGACCCGGATGACTTTTCAGCTGCTGCTGAACGTCGCCGACGAGCACAAGGCCAGGACGCGAATCCAGATCAACCATTACGGATCGCGCCCCAACGACTGGAACTCGAGTCGTCCCTGCACGAACCACACGATGTCCTGCAGCGGCAAACCGGACGACAGCAGCGAGCGGTTCGTCGCGGCCGTGATGGAGGTGCCCGAGAGCGCGGAGCTGGTCCAGAACCTGGCTAAGAACAACATCCTGGTCGACCTGGACGACCCGGATGGCGACGAAGTCCCCAACCCGGACGGCTTTCTGGAACTGCGCGACGCGTGGGGGAACATGATCGTCTACATGGCTTCCAACGATCAGAACCCCAGTAGCGGCGGCAACCGCCTGCTGCCGGCCCGGACGAGGCGTTTCTTTGCATCGGCCGGGGATGACCCCCAGGGTCTGTTCGGCGACCACGCCGGGCCCGACGGCGTCGTCGGCACGGGGGACGACACGGTGAAGAACGACCTTTACAGCTTCGAGATCGAATAAAGCGATGCCTGGGCGCCATACTCCAATCCGTCGTGCCTTCACGCTCCTGGAGCTGATCGTGTTCGTCGTCATCGTGATCATCATCGTGGCGATCCTGTTCCCCGGCCTCTCGTCGCTGCGCGCCTACGCGAAGACGACCAGCGGCGAGATCGCCGTCTCGGCGGCGGTCATCGCCGCCAGAGCCCTCTCAACGCGCGACCGGCAGGGCCGCTTCATTAACATCGCGTCGCTCGGAGACGGTCGCTACAGCGGCGTGGCGATGCTCTTCACACCCGCGAATGAAATCCGCCTGGTCGAGAACAACCCGTACGCGGTCAAAGCCGGCGTCGGGTTTCTTGAGTTGGTCGGCGCGAACGACAGTCTCAACGGGTACACCGACATCCCCGATCGCGACTACGTTCGCCTACCACAGGACGTGGGCGCGGTCGGCGTGTCTCGGGACGGAACATTAGCGGCCCCCGTATTGAAACTCCTGATGCCGCCGTTCGCAGTTCGCTTCGATCAGAACGGACACCTTGTAGTTGGTTTTACCCAGTTGTTGACTGCTGGTAGCGGTGGTAACCGTGGTTTCATCTATTACAACGGCAATTACGACAATTCCTTCGACACTGATGTTGGTCGGGGGAATCCATATGCGTCGCCGAATCCCGCCTTTGTCTCCACCGATCCCCGGGCGTGGGACCCGGTTTACAGCCCCGTGCCCGTAGATTCCGGATCCGGAGCCCATTTTCTTCCGTTCGAGCGAATCGAAAGCGTGATCGGGGTCATGCTCTTCACGAAGAGCGAGTTCTACAAGATTGCGGGCAGCGGTGCGATCGGCATCGAGCTCATACTGCCGGACAGCAAGGACGACTCCCAGTTGCGTAGCGGATCCCGCGAGGAGTCGCTCGGCAACTGGATCCTCGAGAACGGCAAGCCGCTGTTCTTCAGCCGTCAGTCCGGCGTCACGATGCGCGAGGGGGATCTGGAATGACCGCCGCACCGCGCCGAAATCATGAATGTCGTTACGGCTTCGCTCTCATCGAGGTCCTGATCGCAATGGCGATTTTCACGATCGGGTTCATCTCGATCGCGGCGCCGCTGCTGGTGGCCGTGCGCATGCAGAGCAACACGATCGACGACGTGCGCGTGCGCCAGGTGACGCGCAGCGCCGAGTCGATCGTACGGGGGATGGGCCTTGCCGAGGCGATCGTCGCGGTCGAGATGGGCCAAGAGCACGGACCCAACTTTGACACGGACGGCAAGCTGAAGAATTTCCCCCCGGCGTTCATGCCGACGCGCCAGGACCGCAGCTATCCCTCGACGGATCCGGTCGACGACCGCCGCTACTACTGGACACTGAAGATTCGCGACAACAACACCAAAACGAGTACTCTCCCTAATCCAAATTTGGATTTTCAGGTATTCCTGATCGTTTCGCGGCGCCCGGAGTCCGCGCCGCCGCCCGAGGTAAAGGCACTGGCCATCATGGGGGTCACCGCGAGGCCGAGTGACGTCGCCCGAACGCAATTCGACCTGGCGACGAACGACAACGTCTCGACCGGCAACCGCTTCGACAAGGTGCGCACGGGAGACCAGATCCTGGACGAGTACGGCAGGATCTACAGGGCCGTCGGCGTCAGCGCGAGCACGATCTCCCTCGACGCGCCCGTCCCACCGGTGGTCCCGTTCGGTGTGGATCCGGCGCTGCTGTATTACGTCGCGCCCGACAGCGACACCGACCCCAGCCCCGTGCGCAACATCCGCCAGTTGCCCGCCAACGTGATCCAGTAAGCCATGACCACGCACCGCAACCGACATCACGGCGGGCCGCACGGCACCGGGGCGTTTACGCTCATCGAACTGATCGTCGCGCTCAGTGTCAGCGCCCTCCTTATCTTCTTTGTGGGGAGGCTCTTTTCCGACGTGGGCGACGCGGTGGCCCTCGGCATCAACAAGACCGAGATGGCCGCCAACAGCAACACGATCTCCGACGCGATTCATGGCGACGCGCTGGCGATGGTGGGGGCGGGGCCGTCCGCGACGGTGCCGCTGGCCGACGGGATCCTGGTCATCCTGAACCACGAGATCACGGCGCCCATCCGCTCGCGCACGTCGTCCGACGGAGAGATCGTCAGGCCCGTGCGCAGCGACCAGTTGCTCTTCATTCGGGACGTCGCGGTCGGTACCGCCGATGCCCTGGAGCCCCTGGTGGCGACCCATCAGAATACCTATGCCGGCAGCAGTAATCCGGCGGCGAACCTCGCGCGGGTGTGGTATGGGCACCTTCGGCGCACGCACGAGTTCGGTGGTGACACCTACGACTACGACTGGCCGCCGTCGCCGGACACTGTTGGCGATCTTGGAACCAAAGGCAGCGCCGGCTCCGAGATTAACCTATGGGCGAACGGATGGATCCTGGGCAGGCAGGTGCTGTTTCTGCGAGCCGGCGGTGTTCCGCCTCCCAACACCCATGCCGATAGCGCACTCTACAACGCACCGATTTCTGGCGGCTTCGTAGGTGATCAGACATTAAAGGACGTATTCGGTAATAGCCCCCCTCCCGCCTACTACGCGCTGGCGGACGTCGCGGCCATGGATCTGTCGGGGACCGGCGATCCGAACAACGCGATCATCGGGACCAATCCCGCCACCGACGGCGGCTACCTGATCCGCCCGTTTCTCGGCCCGACGAGCTATGCGCAGCGCGCCTACCACCTGACCTTCGGCATCGAGCGCCTGCGCGTGAAC
>CAUZBA010000277.1:0-4856 GCA_963577635.1 Phycisphaerae bacterium | reverse complement strand
GCCATTTCCGCACTCGATTGTCGGAGGCCGGTTGGTCGTTCCAGCATCCGATCTTGAATTCACCCTTCTCGTCGAACGCGATGGTGTCACGGCGCCAGCTTGATTTGGGTGTGCTGGCGCCGTACCAGTTCTGCCTTTGAAGGCCGGCCTCGCAGTAGGCGCCATAGTTCATGCCGGCGCGGCTCATCGGCCACCAGGCCTGGCGTGTCGTCTCATAGCGCGACCCGCCGCCGCATCGTGCCAGGGTCTCCTCGATGATGTCGAGCGACTGGTGGGCATGCATCCGACCCCAGAAAACCATGTTCCACTCGTCCTTCTTTCTCTTGGGGATCGTGTAGGCCTTTGGCGCATAGGTCATGCACAGCGGCTCATCGCCTGCGACCAGCACCGCCTCCACACCGATGTAGTTGGGCATCCATGACGCGGTCGGCAGTGCAAACGTGACCTCGGCCGGCGGGGCCGGGAAGGTGCGACGCGCCAGCACGCGACCGTAACGGTCGAGTGCATTGACCTGAAGCGTCTGATCGGCGCGATTGGGGCTGTCGACCCTCACGCTGCCTTCTATGGTGCCACCCGCTTCGCCCCATTCGCGCACGAGGTTCAGCTTCGAGACCTGCTCGTCGGTCGTGACCGTGAAGGGCGTCAGCGCCCAGCCCTCGACGCCGCGCTCGCTGCGCGCTTCGACGTGCAGCCAATGATCGCCGGCGGGCAGCATCGGCATGGGCAACTCGGTGGCGCCTTCGGCGCTGTCCGATGTGGCAAGCGTCTGCACGTCCGCGTGCCCCTGAGTCTGCCGGAGAAACCTCGCGGTGAACGTGAGCGGGCCGGCGGACTTTGAACCGGTCCACGAGATCTTCGCCCGGCGGCCGCGCAGATCGTCTCGCTTGATCGTCGCGCCGCCGACGTCGGCCGACACCTGCAGCTTGGGCTCGCGCTTCGCAGCCCAGAGAATCGCCCGACCGGTTGCCTCGTAGCTCAGGTCGCGCTTCAGGTCGACGCCGAAGATCCGGTCTACGGGCGTGGCGTCGGGTTCGCCGAGGTTCCAGCCCTGGTCGATGGGCGCGGTTGCGAGGCGCCCCTTGCCGAACGCGTACGCCTCGATGGGCCGGCGCGAGATCGTTTCGGGCAATGACTCGAGGGGCTCGGCCTCGCCGATGATCTTCTTGTTGGCGTCCTTTCCGGACGGCATCACCATGCCCGCGCCGTCGCGCACGTGGCTCATGATGATCTCCCGCAGCTCGGTCGCTACGCGATCGATGGCGTCGCCGGGTTTCACGACATAGCAGTCGTACGGTTTTGCGAGCAGGCGCTTGAGACGCTCCTCACCGGCGCCGCCACCGAACACGCCGCTTTCCACCATGACCACGTCGGCTTCGATATCGAGGCGCTGTCGCGTCTCCACGGCGTAACGGGTTACGCCCAGCATGGTCGTGTGGTTCTTGCCCGTGATGAACATCACGCGGATGCGCCCGCCGGCGTAGGGCGCGGCCCAGTCGGTGTGGGGCGTCTCGAAGGGCACCTCGAGGGAGCTGTGCATCTCGACGACCTCGAGCGGATACTCCGTGGCTGCCATGGCCGGGGCGACGACGGCCGACAGGGTCGCGATGAGCGCAATGACAGTGTGAGGAGTTTGGGTCATGGACATGCGAGGCTCCTTAGCGGGTGCTGTTCCTGACTCGGCTCTTCTTGTGCGTGAGTAATCGAATCCCCCTCCCTCTCTCAGTGAGGGAGGGAGGTTCTTAAGTTGCAGCACGGGGCGCGTGGTTCCAGTCAGGACAGAATGTGTCGCATTCGGCTCCAGTGGATTCGGCCTGCTAATCAACCACAAAACTCGCCGACGCCGAATCGCCGGTGTAAAGATCCGTCGCCGTGACGGACCAGGTGCCGGACTGCTCGTTGATCGCGATGGGGAAGCTGATCTGTGCCCCGAGCGTTCCGACCATGACGCTCTTGTCGAACCAGCGAGCTTCGGCGCCGTCCGGCGTCGTCACGCGAACCTTCAGGGCCCGCAGGCCGCGGGAGCCGGGCAACTCGGCCTCGAAGTGCACAGGCGCCCCGCGGGTCGCCTGCCGGCGCGCCGGCTTGAGACGCGGTGGGCTTGGCGTTTTGTCGGTGATCGCGATGAATGTTGGACGCCAGGGCCGAGTCGACAAGGTAAAGCTACGGGTGTGGCCTGACGGCTTGTCCGAATCGATCCACGTCACGTGCTTCGGCTCGGGGAGCTCGACCCGCACCGACCGCGTGACGTCCATGGCGCGCACCCTCTCGAGTTGGCCCTTGCTGGGCCTCCACTGGGCACGGGTGTCGTGCAGGGGCCCGTAGAACGCGACGACCTGCTCGCCACTTCCAGTTTTCCAGCGGACCGCTTCGATGTTTCGCTTGCGGTTGCCCTGCTCGTCGAACATCCGCAGCGGCCACTCGACGCCCGCCGACTCGAACAGTGCCGCGATAAACTGGGCATCGGCCTCGGGGGTCTCGTCGAGCGAGAGGTTGGTGAACGACCAGATCGGGAAGTTGAGCAGAATCGCGCGGCCGCGGCCGACGCTGTTGACGATGCAGATCGGCGTCTGGCCCGCGCGTCCCAGGGCTTCGCCGCCGGCCAGCTCGATGGCGGGGTTCACCCGAAGGTCGGGCACGGCGACACGGACGGTCGTGTCGCCCAGAGACCCTTCGATCGTGCCGTGCGTCTCGACCGGGGCCACGTTGTCCGTGTGCCGAACGCCGAACAGGTCGTCGAGCCCGCCGCCTTCACGCAGCTTGAGGTGACCGTCGTAGATGGCGGGGCGGACATCGGCGATGACCGTGCCTCCGTCCTCGGCAAACTTGCGGATGGCCGCGATTTCCTTCGGCCCCAGCGCTTCACACTGGGGCAGAATCATGACCTTGTAGTCGTCCGGCGCGAACTCGCCCTGGCGAAGCATTCGGTCGGTGACGTATTCGAACTGTAATCCGGTGGCGCGAATCGTCCGGTGCCACACGAAATTGTTGCAGCCGCCGTGCTTCGGATCCTTGTCCTTCTTCCAATGGTCGTCGTCGTCCTTGCCCATCTTCAGCCATTTGTCGCCTTCGCTGTTCGTGCTCCATCCGCTGTAGATGCCGTACTCGAGGTTGGGCTGGAGGTAAGAAGCCTTGCCGGATGCGAACGAGTGCAGCATGACGATACCGTCGTGCTGCATTTGCGACTTCACGTTCAGAAGCTTGCCGAGGCCGTCGAAGACGACGCGGCCGGTTTCGGCGACCTCACCGCCGCCGAGCGGCGCCGGGCCCAGCGTCTGGCCGAGGAAGTTGTACGTGTGCCAGTAGCCGATGGAGTTGCCGCCACGCAGGAAGCTGAGCCAGAAGTCGCTGACCGGGTACTTCGGGTTCGTGTCCGTGTAGCCGGTCCAGTGGCCGATCAGGTAGCCGCGCGGGGCGATCGAGCGGACGACCTCGGTGGGGGGAATCCCGTACAGGATCCACCAGTCGGTGTTGCGTACGATGATGTCGATGTCGTCCATGATCCAGCCGGCGCCCTCGACGCCGGAGTAGGCGTGGGGATCCTTGTCGCGCACGTTGCGCTGAAAGCGCCCCGCGTACTTCCCGAAATTCCAGGCCTGGAACGCGATCCGGTCGAAGTGGCGGGGGAGGTTTCCCCTGGCAAGGGCGGTGTATTCGTAGTTGCGGTTGAAGTTGCTGCTCGGCAGTCGGATTTCATCGAATGATTTGAACTTGGTGCTCAAGGATTTGTTGTAAGCCTCGATGGTGCCATGCTGCCCCCGAAGGTAGTCACGGTAAAGGTTGTCATCAGGCTCCGATAGTTCAACATCCTCGAAAGAGGCGAAACTGCTGGACCATGACTCGTTGAGGGCGTCGATCGTGCCGTACTGTTCCTTCAGGTAGCCACGATATTTCTTCATGCAGGCCGGGTGCAGGCAGGAGCCCACGAATTCCTTCTCATCCCCCATGCTGTAGGACAGGGCGCCGTGCTGCCGATAGCCGGTCTCCCGCTGGAGCCATTTACGAATGCGGTTGTCGACGGCCGGCTCGTCGTTCCAGCAGCCGGCGTCGCCACCCTGGTTCTGGAACTCGCCGTGCTCGTTCAGCGAGATGCTGTCCCTGCGCCAGCCGCCCCTCGGCGTGCCGCCGCGGTGCCAGTGCTGGCGGTCCAGTCCGGCCTCGCAGTACGCGACGTAGCTCATGCCGGCGCGGCTCATGTGCCACCAGGCCGTGCTCGTGGTCTCGATTCGCGCGGTCACGCCATTGCGGGCGAGCATCTCCTCGATGATGTCGAGCGACTGGTGCGCGTGCATCCGGCCCCACATCACGAAGTTCCATTCGTCTTTTTTCTTTTTCGGGATCGTGTAGGCGTTCGAGGCGTACGACTCACAGATCGGCTCACCGTCTTCGAGGAGGATGGCCTGGACGCCGATGTAGTTGGGCATCCACGACGCCGTGGGGATCGTGAAGCTCACCTCGGCCTCCGGGGCCGGGAAGCTGCGGCGGGCCAGGACGCGCCCGTAACGATCGATGGCCTGGACGCGAAGCGTTCGATTCTCGCGGTCGGGGCTGTCGACCTTGACGCTGCCTTCGATCAGGCTGCCCGCATCGCCCCACTCGCGAACGAGGTTCAATTCGGACAGTTGTTCGTCAGTCGTGACCTTGAACGGTGTCACTGACCATCCTTCGATGCCTCTTTCACTGCGCGCCTCGACATGGACCCAGTAATCGCCGGCCGGAAGTGTCGGCATGGGGATGTCTTCAGTGCCTCCGGCGCCACTGGATTCCGAGATGCGCTGCAGCTTTGCCGGACGCTGAGTCTGATTGAGAAACCTTGCACTGATCGTCAACGGACTGCTCGATTTGCTCCACGCGACCTT
>CAUZBA010000276.1:0-4897 GCA_963577635.1 Phycisphaerae bacterium | reverse complement strand
ACGCTTGAAACGATCGCGTCATAAGGAGATAGGACATTCTGTTGTGCGATCGCGCCCCAACGATCCGTCCATGACAATACGGCCCACGGCCCCTGCCAACTCGAAAGCGCGTACACCGTTGACGCCATCCACAAGCCCCATTCAGAATTTCTCAATCGACTCTCGGCCCCGGACCGGTTCTGCGTTGGGCGGCATCACCACGGCGTCACGGGCGTAGATCCTCGCCATCGCCTCGTCGGCGTCTCCGGCGTTGAATGCATCCTCCCACGTCTGGTCCGCAGCCGGGCGTCGTCGCGCACTGAGACGGCACAACCCGCGCACAGCAGCAGCAGAGTCAGTACGAAAAGACGGATCGCCATGTCCTGTCCTGTTGGTTCCCTTTGATCGTGAACAATGCGCACCGACCGGGCATGACTCTTAGACAGCAACAATACGCCCGGTGCCCTTGGCAGCCCGCGCTCCCCTACTCGTTCGCTTCCTCTTCCTGCGGCGATTCCGGCTCGATTCCCGCCATTTCCTGGAGCATGCGCCAATTCTGCCGGCGGTCTTCGTTGGCGGCGGCCAACTCTTTGGAAGAATTGCCATCGGCGTCGAATTGCTTTTCGAAACGGCCCTCGCCGCGGGCGAAGCTGACGAAGTCGACGCGCTCTTTGGTCTTGGGATTGATGTACCAGTCTTTCTCCGGCATCGGGTTGCCCTTGAGGTCGAGCCGGTCTCTGATGCGCTCGCCCTTCTCGGGATCGTAGATGAGCAGGGGAAACGCCCGTGAGTCGACCGCGACGCGGGCCCGTTCGCCCGCGAGGTGGTCGCCGACACCGTGCTCGGGCTGGCAGGTCGTGAAGCAGTTGATCACGGCGGGACCTTTGTATTCGTTGGCCCGCATGATGGCTTTGTAGAAGTGGTTCACGTGGGCCGCGGTGGTCTGGGCGATGAAGACGTCGGGATGGGCGATGCAGATCTGGGCCAGTTCCTTGCGGCGCTCCGTCTTGCCGGCGATCACCTTGCCGTGCACGCTCATTTTCGTGTTCTGGCCCATGAAGGTCGAGGTGGACGCCTGGCCGCCGGTGTTGGAGTAGACCTGCGTGTCGAGGACGATGACCTTGATGTCCATGTTCGACATCAGCATGCGCGACAGCGACTGGAAGCCGATGTCGAGCATGGCGCCATCGCCTCCGATGATCCAGAGTTTCTTGTCCTGCCAGCCCTGCTGGTCCCACTTGGCCCGCACGCCCATGGCGTAGGTCGGCCCGTTCTCGAACAGCGAGTTCGACCAGGGCAGGCGGTACGGGTTGTAAGGGTACGTCGAGGTGTAGACCGTGTTGCAGCCGGTCGCCGCGAGGAGACCCAGATTGTCCGGCCCGTACTTGAAGCAGGTCGCCGCGATGAACATCCGCAGGGCGGTCGCCTCGCCGCAACCGGCGCAGCTGCCCGCGCCGCCGACGTACTGCAGCGTGTTGTCGCGCAGCATCATGTCGGCAAGGACCTTCTCGTTGATGTAATCCTCGGGTGTCGGCCCGACCTGCTTGAAGTGATCGAACCTCCGGCGGATGACTGGCATGTTCGTGTCGGTCTTCTTGATCATCTTCAGGGCCTGGTCGTCACAGACCTGGACACACTCGGCGCAGCCCTTGCACTTGGTCGGGTCGATGAAGATGCCGAAATACCCCGGCTCCTTGCCCTTCTTTTCCGGGGCGTTCCAGTACTTGCGGGTCTTGGCCCATTCGGTCTGCAGTTCAGCCCGGTTGTTCTCGTCCATCCCCTCCAAGGTGTCGTCGAGCTTCTTATGCGGAATCACCTTGGCGAGGATGGCCGTGTCGGGGCACTCGGTGACGCAGTCCATGCAGCCGACGCAGTTTTCGGCGATGAACTCGGGAATCTCCGGCGCGATAAACGAAAAGTCGCGCGGCGCCGCGCTCGCGGCGGGGATCACCGACCGTGCCAAGTCGAGGTCGGCTTCCAGTTCGATGTCGCCGACGCCGTGCTCGTAAAGGGGAACGACACGTTCCATGAACTTCTTGGTGTCGACGACCTCGTCGGCGTTGGTCGGCAGCTTTGCTGGAGTCACGGCCATGAAAAACACTCCGGTGGTGGTAAAGTTGGCCCCTGCTTCGGCGGTAGCGAGGGGCTCTGGATCAGGACGCGAGCGGCAGCGATGTCGGCATTCCGCTGTCGAGCGATCCGTCGTTGATGATTTCGCGAGGCACCTCGAACACGTCCTCGTAGCCTCGGCGTATGCACGTGAGGTTGTCCTGGACGACCTGCTCGCCACGCTTGCCCCAGTAGCCGCGGACCGCCTTTTCGACACCCTCCATCAACTGGTCGAACGACATGTTGAACCGCTCGGAGAACGGCGTGGCCCGCAGGAATATCCCCACCAGCACGACGCCCATCATGCGGATGCGCAGCTCGGGATGGTGCGCCACCTCTTCGGCGATCTTGAATGTGTCCAGGGCAAGGATCCGGGCGTTCGTCTCCCGGATGCGCTTTCGGGCCCAGAGAGGCACGCCCGCCCAGACCTCCTGCGGCGTGGTCTTCGAGGTGTTCAGAAAGATATTGCCGCCGTCGGACAGGCCGCGCAGCGTATCACCGAGATTCAGGGCGTTGACGTCGTTGAGCGGAATGAACTCGACTTCCTCGAGTTCGCAGTGGGTCAGGATTTTGTCCTGCGCCACCGTCAGATAATACGTGGTCGGAAGCCCCTTCTTGGAGGAGCCAT
The DNA here is from genome assembly GCA_963577635.1 of Phycisphaerae bacterium. Lineage (GTDB taxonomy): Bacteria > Planctomycetota > Phycisphaerae > Phycisphaerales > Phycisphaeraceae > CAUZBA01. The sequence goes on along the minus strand of CAUZBA010000276.1, from coordinate 2,181 downwards.
ACTTGGGATAAGCCTGAACGTGCAGGCCGAACAGGTCGCCCATCAAAGTGGCGATGACCTTGTTCGTGGTGACGCTTCCGAAGCCGCCGACCGAGTGCCCCCGCATCGAAAACGCGCCTTCGGGGCGGACGTCGGGGTCGATGGGCGGCTCGATCGCGGTCTCGTGTTTAATGCCGACGGTGGTGTATTCCTTGTAACCGTTGCCCTCGATCGCGTGGCGCATGTTCTGCACCAGGCCGATGTAGTGTCCGGGCCGGATGTCGCGGCTTCCCAGCCCCGCCGAGCACTGGATCATGTGGGGGAACGCGTCAACGGCGACTGCGGCATCGCGGTACTCCTCGAGTCCGATCTTCGCGTCCACGAACGCGGTCTTGATGTCGCGCATCAGGGGGTTGGCCGGCGCGATCGGATCGTCCATCCGCTCCATCACCGTGAAGGCCTTGACGCCGCGCAGTGCTGCGACGATCTCGGGACCCGGGAAGGGGCGATAGCTCGTGACGTTAACTGCGCCGACCCTGACGTTCATCTCGGAGCGCATGTAGTCGATGGTGGGCTTGGCCGTCTCCATCATGCAGCCCATGCCGACGAACGCCAGTTCGGCGTCCTCCATCCGGTAGGTTTCAGTCAGGTCGTACGGGCGACCCGTCGCCTCGGTGAACTCCTTCATCGCCCGGCGCAGCATCGGTTTCATGTGCACGTAGTAATGCCGCTGGGCAATCTTGCCCTTCATGTACGAGTCCTGGTCCTGCACGACACCGGTCATGAGCGGCTTAGCCACGTCGAACATGTTGATGATTCGGTCCTGGGGCCGCCCGACGAACTGCTCCATGAACGGCTTTTCGGGAAGCTGCACGTTCTCGATGGTGTGCGTGACGAGAAAGCCGTCCTGAACGTTCATGAAGGGCGACTGGCAATCTTCTGCGACGCGACGGCAGATCAGGGCCAGGTCGGCGGCCTCCTGGGGGTTGCGGCCGAACACGATGCCCCAACCCGTGTCGGCGCAGGCCATCACGTCGTCGTGGCCGGCGTGAACATTCAGGCTCTGGCTGGTCAGGGCCCGCGACCCGATGTGGAAAACCACCGGCAGCCTCTTGCCGGAGATGGTGAAGAGCACCTCTTTCATCAGGACCAGGCCCTGCCCGCTGGTGAAATTCGTCACGCGTCCGCCGGCGAGCGCGAAGCCCTCGCAGGTCGAGGCCGACGAGTGCTCGCTTTCCAGCTCGAGGAACATCAGGGTCTCGCCCCAGAGGTTCTTCTGGCCGTTGGACACGGCCGCGGAATAGCCGCCGCCCATGGTCGTCGAGCTGGTAATGGGAAAGGCGCAGGCCGACTGGGTGATGTTCGTCTCCACCCACACCACAGCCCCGGCGCCGTCGGTGATGGTGCCGATCCCGGGATACTTATGCTCTTTGCCGTTTGTTTTGCTGCTCATGAGCCCATCCATGTCTGCGATTCAGACCGTCCGTGTATTCGACAACAACGTGGCAACTCTGGAGACTCCTTTCACGCCGCCCCAGTGCCCTGCAACCGTCACGACTGTTTCGGGATCTGGCGCGGGCCTGAACCGATCCGCGCCAAGTCCGGTCCGACGCCATAAGTATAGGACCCAGAAATAGGAAGAACAATCTGCACACCCCGCGTCAGGACATGTCTGCCGGTCGAAAAATGCCGATCACGGCCATTGCGGGACGATTCGCGCGTGCGTCACCCGGGTTTCATCCCGTTCGCTCGGCACCCCATGCCCACGCGCGCGTGAGGCCGTATTCGCGCACGCCGTCGAAGTCGGGTTTGAGTTCGCAAAGTTGCTGCGGGTCGAAGCCCGCCCCGAGGGACTTGAGAAGCTCGATGAGCCGCTCGTCGCCGAAGGTCAAACCGTTGATCACGAAGGCGTCGCCGTTCAGGTCGTAGATCGTCGTTCGGCCGGCCTCAACGAGCACGCGGTTGGGCGTGTTGAATCCCTTGCGCATCTGCCGAAGGATGGTCCTGATCACATCCGGTTCGTCCGGTCGGTATTCGTAATGACGCAAGTCGTCCGGCGTCTGGCCGGCATTCGCCGGCTGATCGTCCGGCTTGACGCCCCAACCCGTATCGGAAATGACCTTGTCTCGATCCGGTCCAGTTTGTTCCTGGTCGATCATGGCGAGGCGCCGCATCGGTGCGAGTCAAAGCAACGGAACATGG
>CAUZBA010000275.1:0-4904 GCA_963577635.1 Phycisphaerae bacterium | reverse complement strand
TGCGTTTCGGCCGAAGTCGACAGTTCTCCTGTCTCGGTGGGCAATTTCAACGTGAAGGTCGTGCCCTGCTTCGGCGTGCTGTCGACCTCGATCGTGCCGCCGTGCTCGTCGATCACCTTCTTGGTGACCACGAGGCCCAGGCCCGTGCCACGGTGTCCTTTGGTGGACACGAACGGGTGATATAGTTGCTTGACGTGCTGCTTGTCCATCCCGACGCCGCTGTCGCTGACGCGGATTTCCACGCGATGCGCTTCGGCATCGTACTTTGAGCCGATACTGACCACGCCGCTTTGCGCTTCCGAGGCGTCCAGGGCATTGTTGAGCAGGTTCACGACTGCCTGATGAATTCCGGTCGGATCCACCGGAACCGGTGGCAACTCTTGGTCGAGATCAGCGATCAGGGCCACCGTCTTGTTGTCATACTGCTTCTGCACAAGCTGCACGGCGTCATTAAGCAGGTTGTTGATGTTGGTCATCTCGAGTTCGGGTTTGCGCTGAGTCGAAAACGTCAGCATGTTCATCGTCAGACCGTAAATGCGATCGAGGTTACGGACCACGATCTCCCAACCGTTGCGCATCACCTGCATGCTGTTCTTCTTCAGGCCCAGCTCGACGACGTCAGCGCCGCCGCGCAGCCCCTGGAGCATGTTGCGGATCGAATGCGACAGCGACGCCACGGTCTGGCCGATCACCGCCAGGCGTTCACGACTCAGTTGTTCTGCATAGAGCTCCGCATTGGCCAGGGCCAGGCCGGTATGCACACCGATCGCGGTCAGCAGGCGCAGCTGATCCTCGGTAAACGTGTAATTGATGACCTGGCTGTCGAGATGAATGACGCCGAAGACGGAGTCCTTGAACTTGATCGGCGCGCACAACGCCGATCGAATCCCGTAACGCTGAACGCTGTCGCCGGGGGCGAACCGCTCATCGGACATCGCGTTGCTGGTCAGCACGCCTTCGCCCTTCGACAGCACGTTCTGGACGATGGTTCTGCTTACGGAGATGCGCTGCTCCTCCTGGTCCTCGGGGGGCACGCGGTGGCGCACGGCCACGGGGTCCGAAGGCGCGTCGGGTTCTCCCTGCAACAGAATGAAGCCGCGGTCCGCGTGAAACGTCTCGAAAATGAGATCCATGACGCGCCCGAGCAGTTCGTCACGCTCGGTGATGGACGCGATCAATTGCGTCAACTCATAAATCACCTTGAGCTGTACAACGGCCGCCTTCGACGGCTCGGGCACGGCCATGACGACCGAGTCGTCGTTGCTCGCGAAGACCGCCTCGACGTTGGCGTCGATCGCCGGATGGATCAGAACCTGACTTCGGGCCTGGGCCGCTTCGATCCCGAACAACAGCAGCGTATTGCCGGTGCGAATCTGATCGCCGGGATGCAGGATCTCGCGGTGCTCGACGCGCATGCCATTGATATAAGTACCGTTGGCACTGCTCAGGTCCGCGATAAACCAGCGGCCATCGTCCGGGGTCAGCTCGGCATGGCGACGCGAGATGGTCTGATCGGTCAACGGCAGCGCTTCGCTGGATCGACCGATCAGCTGGGGTTCATGATCCGGCAGCTCGAAGCGCCGGCCCTTTTCGGGCCCCTGGAGAACGTTCAGAACCAGAGTCAACGCGATTCCCCGTAAAATGAGGTAGGCTGTGTCCCGCAAGCCCGCTTGGCGTCGGCCTGCATCGAAGGCCCGCAAAGGTGCCGCCTGCTTCGCCTCTTTGCCCACAGACTTTTCGCTCGGCCTCGGCCCAACGGCTGACTTACGAAACGCGACCTGGCACCGCGCGACGCGTCAGCGCTCCACTTGCAATCGCTGCTTCCAGATCTCGATCTGCTGATCAAAGCCGCTGCGCCCGGCATTGCCGTACGAGCGATAGCGCTTGACGACATTGTCCGCCCCGAGCCAATCGCCCACGAGATCGCCGGCCGGCCGGCCGGCCCCGACCGCTTCGCATTCATCGTTGATCCGTTCGACGCCAAGGTCACCGAGCGCGGTGATGTTCTGCTGCTCGCAGTGTCGGACGAGACGACCCACGATCTGGTGCGCCGTGCGGAACGCCACGCCCTGGTCGACCAGGTATTCGGCGAGTGACGTCGCATCGAGGAACCCCTTCCGGAGCGTCGCGGCAATCGCCTCGCGGTTGAACCGCGCCGATGCGGTCACGCGCGCCGTCATGTCCAGGCAATCCACCACGGAATCATAGGCGTCGAAAAGGTGGTGCTTGTCCAGCTGCAAATCACGGCTGTAACCGATGGGCAACCCCTTGCAGATCGTCAGCAGCGCAACCAGATGACCGTACACACCGCCACACCGCCCCCGGATCAGTTCCAGCATGTCCGGATTGCGTTTTTGCGGCATCATCGACGACCCCGTGGAGTAGCGATCGTCGAGCGCGAGAAAACCCAGCTCACCGGACGCATAAAAAATCCACTGCTCGCTGAAGCGCGACAGCGTCATCGCGATCATCGCCAGCGCGTATACAAAGTCGATCGCGCCGTCCCGGTTCGCCGTCGCGTCGATGCTGCTGGCTGACGGCGGCCCGACTCGCAGAGCTTCCGCCGTCTGATCGCGATCGATCGGCAGGCTGCTTCCGGCCACCGCGCCGGCCCCCAGCGGGTTGGATTGATTCACCGCGACCAGCGCGAGCAGTCTCTGCTCGGCCCGGTCCAGAGCGCTCAGCCACGACAGCAACTCACCGCCAACGACGATTGGCTGGGCGCGCTGCAGATGCGTATACGCCGGCATGACGACGACACCGTCGCGCGCCGCCATTGCCACGAACGCGCGGTACACCGCGTCCAGACGTTTCTGGACGACCACAACGGCATCCTGAATCCACAATTTCAAATCGAGGGCCACCTGGTCGTTACGCGAACGGGCCGTGTGAAGCTTGCGACCCGGCTCACCGATCTTTTCGATTAGGGCGGACTCGATGCACATGTGGACGTCTTCCAATTCCACCTTCCAACCCGGCCAATCGTCGTGGGACTGCTCGATCTCGGCTTCAATCTGCTTCAACCCCGAGTCGAGTTTCGCCAGGTCGTCTGCTGTGATGATTCCAACCCTTTCGAGCATCTTCGCGTGCGCGATCGATCCGGCAATGTCATGCCGATACAGACGTCGATCATCGCTCAGCGAAGCGACGAATCGGGCCGCCACCGGATCGGTGTCGGATCCCTGGCCCGCCTTGGCGTACTCCCAGGGTTTGGATGGCACCTGGTCGGAGTCGTCCATGGGGAAATTTTAAGCGATTGGTGCCCGTTGGGGAAAACTGAGTAGGTGCGTCGCAAGTCGCTGCGACCCGCTGCCACGGGTCGCGAGTCACAAGTCGCAAGCTATGAAAGTCACAAGTCGGGCGGAAAGTCGTACATGGGGTATGTGTATGCACGACGAATCGAGGCTTGAGACATTCACCCCTTGAGACTTGTGACTGCGATGCAACGACTCAGGTCGCTGCATCGCTACGCCACCGCATCCCACGAGTCGTCATCCAGCCCATCGATGTGCCGGTGGTGAATGCGGATGACCTTTGCCAGATAATCGCCCAGCATCGGGGAGATCGTGTTGACCGTTTCGAGTACCGACTCGTCGTACGGCTGGCCCATGTCGCGGAACAGGACGACGACCGCGAGGACTTCGTCTTCGTGGCGGCAGTTAAAGACGATCAGGTGACTGTCCATGAGATGCGCCGCATCGGCGCCGAACCATACGGCCAGGGTATCGTTGTCGGTAATGTGCAGCGTCTTGTCCTGGTCGGCCACCTGAGGCGCCAACCCGTCTGCGAGATGTTCGAGAATCACATCCGCCGAGTCGGTCGCGCAGTCGTAGTTGATGTAGCCACCGAGTGTGAACTGATCCGGCCCGGCGGGCAGAAAGATCGCCGCGTTCGTAGGACCGGCCTTGGCCAACAGATATTCCAGCGCCTTGCGCAGAAGCTGTTCGAGATCCAGCTCTCGCCGCATGGAAGAGGCGAACTCGGAAGCCTGCATCGCCTGCTGCATCCGTGACGCCAGATCCTGATAGGCACAGACCAGGTCGCTGCACAACACGTCAACCTGCTCGGTTATCTCGCACCGCAACTGATTCAGTTTCTTACACGTTCGCTTGAGCCGACGCACGCGACGCCGCTTGCGGCGATCGTTCTCGTGTCGATTCAGCGCCTGTTGAACGCGCTCGTTCAGTTCGCGGGCCTTCAGCGGTCTGGCAATGATGTCGGCGGCTCCGGCCCGGATTGCTTCGATCGCACGCTCGATGCTCGGCTCGCCACAGATCATGATCGTCTGCGTGATGCTGTTGCGCTGGCGCAGCTCGGAAACCAGCTCCGTCCCGGCGCCGTCGAGCACGTCCATATCGATCAGGGCCAGATCAATCGGTCCGTCGTCGATGAGCCGGCGCGCCGGCGCGAGAGATTTGACGTGGTGCAGTTCGATCGGAACGTCTCCGATCGCTGCGGTCAGCATGTGGGGTAGCTGGCAACCGCAGTCAACCACAAGGACGCGCAAAGCACGCGGCGTGGCGGCGGCGGGATTCGCATCGCCGGAGGAATACTGAAAGTCGTGTGACAAAGCTTTCTCCCAGCGGCGGGGCGCCTCGCGGTGTCATGATCAGTGGCGCGGCGGCGCCTGCCCGTCTCCCCACCCTCTATCGGCCAGATGGCACGGTACATTCACGGCGCCCCGCAGCCGAAAACGCGGCAATCGTCCGCCGATAATTCCAATGGTCACAACCCGAACGCCAAGGATACAATCTGAGCGGTGCTGACGCGCCGGACGTTCACGGCATTCCAACGCCGATTGCGGGCGAAGATCGATCCGTTTGAGTATGTGAATCAGCGGTGTTGAGTGATTCAGGATCCCTTGACCGGAATCCGGATCACGGCGCTGACACCCTCGCCCGGCG
>CAUZBA010000274.1:0-4908 GCA_963577635.1 Phycisphaerae bacterium | reverse complement strand
CCGATCACCAGCGCCGCGATGAATCGGCCGATCGGATAGTTGGTGGCGATGGCGAGGATCTTCGCCGGGTAGAACGGCACCGGCGCGACGGCCGACACCACGATCAAGAGGAACGGCGCCTTGCCGAAATAGCGTTCGGCGGTCTTGAACGCCTGCGATTGTTCCATCTTCGGCGCGACGAACCGATGGTTGACCAGCCAGCCGATCAACCAGTAGTCGATCATGATGGCCGCCAGGCATCCGACGACGCCGACGGTGGCGACGACCGGTGGGGGATAGAGCTTCGCGGCGAAGAGCAGCCAGGGCTCGTGCGGCAGAAACGAGATCAGCAGGTGCGCGGGGATGGCGTACAGCCCGTAGGCCACCAGCTGCCGGTACCCAGGAAACAGCACCGCCGTCAGGCCCGCGACCAGGAGCACCGTGGCCAGCGCGGCAATGGCGCCGGTGCGGTAGCGCTGCGTGCGGTCGGTTGTACCGAGGTCCGAGAGGTTCACGTCTAGAAGAAACTCACGAGGCCCTGATGAGGGCTGGCGAAGGCGGTTGCGAAACCGGCAACGACCGCGATCCAGATGGCGACGTACAGGACGGCAAACGGCTTGCGTCGCTCGAGCATGTCAGGGAACTGCAACGGCTTCCCGGCGAACTTGCCCCTGGGCTTCGACGGAAAAAAGAACGTCTTGTACGTTTCGAGCGTGGCGATCGTGAAGCCGAGGGCGGCCGTCACGATGAACAGGAGGCTTGTCGAGAAGGCTGCGAGCAGCAGTCCGTATAGCCCCGCGAAGACAGGGCTCCGGAAGAACTTGAGGGTCTCGAACCCTTCGATCGGGGCGTCCTTCCAGGCGCCACCAATCGCCGAAATCCAGCCGCCGATGCTCGCGATGGCGAAGACCGTCCACCAGGATGGCTGCCAATCGGCCTGTCGCGTCAGGTGGTGGATCGCGAGAAACGCCACGACGACGAACAGTGCGAATGGGAGCCCCACGGCCAGACGCTGCGCGCGGCTCTCGATGACACGGCCGAACACGTGAAACTGCATGGGGATGAAGTACTTGCTTTGATCTTCGGTGCGCACGAACGTCTTCCAGAACTCGACGATGCCTCGCTCGAGCACGTAGGCCAGGCCGAAGAACAGCATGATCTGATCGGGCTGGCCGAGGTCGGGCCGCGCGACGACGTAGGCGATGACGGCGACAGCGGAGCCGATGATCGCGCTGCGGGCATAGCGCCACCAGCCAAAGCCCTCGTAGATGGCGTCCTTGTACATACCCCAGGTCGAGATGTGCAACCCCGCTAGGAAGCCGACGGTGAGGGCGATGAAGAGATGGGTCGCGTTCATGTCAGCGGGCCGCACTTCGGTAGGCATCCTCTATCAAGGCGAGATCTCGGCGGGCCAACCCAAGATTGTATCGTGGCGGCGCGTTCCGGTCGATCGCCTGGAGGAAATCGCGGAACATGGCCCGATAGCCGGCCAGATCGCCGAGGCCCGGCAGGTAGACGCGCGGCTTCCGGCCGGTCTGGACCGCGACTAGTCCGTTCGTCTCGAATCGCAGGGTGCCGTCCGTTCCGAACATCCGCGACACGCGCAGGCCGTTAACGAGTGACGGCAGGTCCCAGGACAGGGAGAGGGCGGCAACCGCACCCTCGGCGTATTCAATCGTGACGAGCATATTCCGCTCGCTGCCGGTCGGCGGGCCGGGTTGGGCTGCCCGTACCCGCCCGGGTGTTAGCCCCAGACCCGCCAGTAGGCTGACCCAGTGAATGCCGCCCTCGAACAGCGCGCCGCCACCGGCCAGGTCGAGGTCGTCCCGCCAGTCTCCGGTCGGCTGGCGTTTCAAGGCGTTGAGTTGGATGAACAGGATGGTGCCAAGGTCGCCGCGTTCGACGACGCGGCGGAGCAGGTTGGTCAGCGGTTTGTAGACGTAGTTCTCGGCCACCAGCACCTGGCGGTTGGCCCGGGCGGCCGCCGCCTGGACGGCCGGGACGTCGTCGGCGCGAAGAAACGGCGGCTTCTCGACGATGACGTGCTTGCTCTCGTCGAGCGCGCGAAGCGTCCAGTCGAGGTGGAGCGCCGGAGGCAGACCCACGAGCACGGCGTCGATCGTCGGATCGGCGAGCGCCGCCTCGTAAGAGTCGAAGACGCCTGCGCCCTTGTGGTGGGCGGCGGCGCGGGCTGCGCGCGCCCGGTTGCGGCTCGCGTACCAGCGTTCGACGCGGGGTGCGATTGCGGCCAGCGTCCTCGAGTGGAGGTCGGTGGCAAGACCGGTGCCGAGGAACGCGAGACGCACGGCTAGAGACCGTCCACGATGTGATCGCCGGTGCGCAGCGCATTGGCGGCGATAGTCAGCGAAGGGTTGACGCCTCCCGACTTCGGCAGTGCGCTGCCATCGGTGACGTAGAGATTGTCGAGGCCCCGGTATCCTCCCCGCTCGTCGAGCGGCGCGCCGGTCGGGTCGGGACCCAATCGAACGGTACCGACGGCGTGCGAGAACGTCAGCAGGTCGTGCACGATGGTCGTGATGGCGCCGGCCCGCTTCAGAATGCGTCTCGCGACTCCGACGAGAACCTGGCGAGCGGCGAGGTCCCGAGCATCGTAGGCATGGGTGATGGTCGCCTCGGGTAGGCCGGACGGCAATGTCGACTCCGGCATGAGCGCGACGCGATTATCCCTGTGTGGCCGGTCCTCGGCAATCGCGATGAGGCCTGTCGTGTGCGGCACGCCGATTCGGGCGGCAATTCGCTTCCAGCCGGAGAGATAGTGCAGGACATAGTTGACTTGCGGCGTGCCCCACTGCTGGATGCAGCCGAGCTTGCCACGCGGATGTGCGACCGACGGATGGCCGAAGTAGTAGTCCTGGATTCCGAGCTGCTTGTGGAACTCGCCGTTGGGCGCCGGGCGGCGGACGAATGCGCCCATGACGACGGCGTTGCAGTGGCGCATCAGATAGCGGCCCACGGCGTCGCCGGCTGGGTTCACCTTCGCCAGGTCGGAGGCGAGGAGCAGGTGGGGCGTAGCCAGGGCGCCGGCTGCCAGGACGACTGCCCGGGCCCGGAACTTGCTCGGTTCGAGCGTGGCCCGGTCGCGGCACTCGACGGCGACGATTCGGCGACCCGAGAGGACGAGGTTGACGGCGACCGTATTGGTCGTCAGCGTCAGGCCCCGCCGGCACAAGCTGGGAATCGTGGCGGTGGCCAGGTCGTTCTTGGCTCCGATCGCGCAGGCAAAACCGTCGCACGTGTTGCAGGCGACGCAGCGCGGCTGCCCGTCGACCGCGGTGTAGTTGATTGCCAGGGGGAGCCTGAACGGGTGAAGGCCGAGCGACCGCGCGGCGCCGGCAATCCGGTTTGAGGCGGGCGCGAGAGGATCTGGTGGCTGCGAGAAACCGGTGGAGCGCCAGGGCTCGGTTGGGTCCACGCCCGGGGTTCCAGCGACGCCGAGCATCGCCTCGGCCCTCGCGTAGTACCGCTCGAGATCGGAGTAGCGGTAGGGCCACTCGGCGCCTGAGTCGTGGTCGATCTCGCTGTTCGGTTCGAAGTCGGACTCCCGCAGACGGAGCGCGACGCCGCCGTAAAAGACCGACGCGCCACCGACGCAGGAGAGTGTGCCGAGCGCGTTTCCGTCGCCGCCGGTCGCGATTCTGTACGGTGCTTCCCGGGAGTAGGCGTCGGTCAGCTCGCAGAAGCCGGCTGGTCCCCAGTTGGTGGGGCCGCGGGCGACCCAGTCGCCGCGTTCGATCATTAGGACCCGTTTGCCGGCGTGCACGGCAGGATGGGCGGCCATGACTCCGCCGAAGCCGCTGCCGATCACGATCACGTCGTAGTCGGCGTCGGGGGGCGTCACCATGGGCTGGGCGGTGTCAGGGCGTCAGCCCCCGTGCGTGGGCATTCTGGTTGCCTGTCTGAGGGCGCCGATGGCATCGAGCGCCGCCATCCCGACCTGGGAGTGGCTGAAGACCGCCCGGGCGGGATCGTGCACCGACGTCGTCCGTCAGGTCCCATCTGGCCTGGCCGCCATGACCGGCCTTCGATGTTACACGTGAAGACGGACCCAGCGGTAGTCCCGGCGGTCCGCCACCAGCCGCTTCGCTTGGTCGAGACGTAAGCCGCCGTACTCTTTGCGCCAACGATAGTACGTCTGCTCGCTGATGTCGAGCTTCTGGCACACCTGCGGGGGGCGCAGCCCACGGCTCAACTCCACCTTTGCCTGGCGCAGTGTCGTGATGATCTGCGCGGTGCTGGATCGTTTTCGTGGCATCCTGCCTCCTGGTTTGTAACGCCCGAATTCTACCCCTCTGGCTGGAACAATCTCAGGGGGTCAGGTTACCTGTGCGTCCTGGCGATCCACCACGTAGTTCAGATACGTGATCTCCTGACGCAGGTAGTCGTCGTTGCAAGGCACACAGTCGAGGAAGACGAGTAACGCCTCCGTCTGCCTGGTTTCGGTGTCCTGCGCGGAGGAGGTGAGAACCCACACGAGATGAAGGGCCAGTGTGGCCGCAACGAGACTGACGAGGCGTAAGGGCTCGGTGACCAGCTTCATTCGGCGACGTCGGGCTAGCCGACGGTCGCGTGCTCGATGCCGGGCGGCGCGCGCAGCGAGATATGCGACCGATCCCTGCGCCGTCCGGTTCCTGCGCTGCGGGTCGGCAACGATGGCCGGCGGGTGGGACCGCGGCTTCGGTCCCTTGCCGAGTCGTGCTACTGTTGGTTCGTTTCCATGCACGCTCAGACGCTACGTTGGAGGCCACGGCGCATGTCTGCCAAGGCGGTCCCGAGTTCCTGTCCCCGGTGTGGGCGTGACACCTCCGTCGAGGAGCTGGGGGCGTCGTCCGGTTCGCGCTGGCTGCACTGCGACCGGTGCGGTCATCTGTGGCGCCAGCTCGACCCTGAGACCGATGCCTTCTCGCTGGT
>CAUZBA010000273.1:0-4913 GCA_963577635.1 Phycisphaerae bacterium | reverse complement strand
GTCCTAGAGGGCAAGATCGCACTCGCCGAGACGCCTGAGCCATCGTCTTCGCTGGATGACGACTGAGGGCGACCCGGCCTCGTTCGCTTCCCCGAGTTGGCCGCACCCGCCTGCACGGTCTGGCTGCAACCGGCTGGCTACCCGGCGCCGAGCCGCCCATGACATCTGCCCATGACTCCCGCCACCAAGGCGTCCGCGGATGCGTCCGACCCTCGCTGGAAAGGGCGCAAGGTTCTGGTCGCCGTGACCGGCGGCATCGCCTGCTTCAAGGCCGCGTCCCTGGTCAGTCGCCTCGCGCAGAGCGGCGCGACGGTCCGTGTGATCATGACCGACGCGGCGATACGCTTCGTCACCCCATTGACATTTGAGGCACTCAGCGGCCAGTCGGTCGTCACGAGCGTATGGCAGTCGTCGGTCGGCAACGATGTGGCCCACATCGAGCTGGCACAATGGCCCGACCTGGTGATCGTCACCCCCGCCACCGCCGACTGCATCGCGAGGATTGCCGCGGGCCAATGCGACGACCTGGTCACTCTGTGTCTCTGCGCCCTGCCACGGCGTACGCCCGTGCTTGTGGCTCCGGCGATGAACGAGCAGATGTGGCAGAACCCCGTCACGCAACGCAATCTCAAGACGCTTCAAGAGCTTCTGGATTACCACCTGGTCGGACCCGAGGTGGGCTGGCACGCCTGCCGCACGCATGGGCCCGGCCGGATGAGCGCACCGGACCGGATCCTGGACGCGGCCGTGAAGTTGTCGGGGTGAGCGACTTCGTCGCAGTCGCTGCGCTCCAGTCGCCCCGCACGGACTGGGAAACCCGATCTACAGGAATCGGGCCCGACGCGGGTCAAGGTCCACGCCGCAATCCACGACAACAAGATTAGATGGAGCGCCCCGCCAAAAGAGACTTGGGGTTCAGCCTAATCGAGCTGATCCTCGTCGTCGTGATTATCGGAATCGTTGTCAGTGTCGCGGTTCCGAAGATGAACCGTACTGCGCGCAGCGCCAGCGGCAAGGCGTTGAAAATGGACCTGGCGAGGTTGTACAGCGCCATTGAGTTGTACGCCGTCGAGCACGCCGGAAAGCCCCCCGACCAGAACATCAAGGCGCAGCTGACGCAATACTCGGATTTCACGGGGTCCACGACAGACCCGATGAAGAAACCGACCTTAGGAATCGTCTACGGTCCCTATCTGACGAAAGTTCCATCACTGACCGTCGGGTCAAAAAATGGCGCCAACGAGATTTGTCACACGGCGGATCCCTGCGAGACGCCGGCGACAGCCGACGTCTCGCAGGGCTGGTGGTACAACATCGCCACCAGGGAAATCGTGGCAAACCTTTCCGATACGGAAGTTGACGAAGATGGCGTTCCCTACAACACGTATACGGGCGGAACGGGCGATGCGCAGGGGCCGACTCAGTAATAGGGAAAGCGACGAAGCGACGAAGGGTTGTGATTCGCAGGCCTGTCCGTTCCGGCTTTACCCTCTCGCATCTCGATAGATCTGCCGCGTTTCGTCAATGCGCGCCGTCGCGCTTGTGTTTACCAGATCCGGTCGTCTGCGACGACAATCACGTCAAATTCTGACGCAATCGATCCATCGCTTCCTCGACGGCCTCGCGGTGATTGAAGGCGCTGAGGCGGAAATAACCTTCGCCGGCTGCGCCAAATCCGCTGCCGGGTGTGCCGACGACGTGCGCTTCGGTCAGCAGTTTGTCGAAAAACTGCCAGCTGCTGATTCCGCCGGGTGTCTTGATCCAGACATAGGGTGCATTGATTCCGCCGTGGACTTCCAGACCCATGGCGGTGAAGGCTTCGCGAATGATGCGGGCATTATCCAGGTAGAAGGCGATCAGGTCGCGGATCTGTTGCCGGCCCGCCTCACCGTAGGCGGCCTCGGCACCGCGTTGCACGATGTAGGAGACGCCGTTGAATTTCGTTGACTGCCGCCGGCTCCACAGGTCGTGCAGTGCCACGCGGCCGCCGTCGGCCGAGGCGCCCGTCACCGATTTCGGCACGACCGTGCACGCGCAACGCGTGCCCGTAAAACCGGCGCTCTTGGAGAAGCTGCGGAACTCAATCGCCACGTCACGCCCGCCGGGCACCTCGTAAATCGAGTGCGGCACGTCAGGATCGGTGATGTAGGCCTCGTAGGCCGCGTCGAACAGGATGACCGCGTCGTGGTCCCGGGCGTACTGCACCCAGCGCCCAAGCGCATCGGCGGAGGCGACGGCGCCGGTCGGGTTATTCGGATAGCAGAGATAGATCACGTCCACCTTCTGCCGGGGCAACTGCGGTGCGAAACCGTTTTCGGCCGTCGCGGGCAGGTACTCGACGCCCTGGTAACGACCGTCACCGTTCGCGGCGCCGATGTTGCCGGCCATCACGTTCGTGTCCACGTAGACCGGGTAGACCGGATCCACCACCGCGAGACGATTCGTGCCCCCGCCGGCAAGGATGTCCAGGACATTAGCGATGTCGCACTTGCTGCCGTCGGAGATGAACACTTCGTCGGCCTCGACCTGACAACCCCGGCCCCGGTAGTCGTGCTCGACGATCGCCTCCCGCAGCCAGTCGTAGCCCTGTTCCGGCCCGTATCCGCGAAACGTCTCACGCCGGGCCATCTCGTCGATCGCCCGGTGCATCGCCTCGACGACCGCGGCAGGAAGCGGTTCGGTGACGTCCCCGATACCCAGCTTGATGACGTCGGCATCCGGATGCTTCTCGGCAAACGCCGTCACGCGACGACCGATTTCGGGAAACAGGTAGCCGGCGGTGAGCTTGAGATAGTGGTCGTTGATGCGCATGGGTGCGGCCAGTCGCAAGTCACAAGTAGTGAGAGTCACAAGTCTGGGGCGCGCGTGCGATTTTACGTCATTGACTGCAATGACGCATCGAGCCTCCCCGACTTTCGACTTTAGCGAGCAAGCTCGCTGTTGAGGCCGTCACACCTTTCGACTTTCGACTGTTGCGCAGCAACTCGCGCCATACGCCCGTTGCCGCCTTCAGCACCATGAGCCTGCTATTGACCTAAGACGCCCTTCGCATAACTGCGAGCCGCTTCCAGCGCGTCGGGCAGCTTGGACGGATCTTTCGCGCCTGCCTGAGCCATGTCCGGTCGCCCGCCGCCGCTGCCTCCGGCCGCGCTGGCGACGTTCTTGACCCAGTCGCCGGCTTTGAGGCCGCGGTCAATGATCGGCTTGGGCACCGACGCGACAAACGCCACCCTGTCCGGCAACGCGGCGGCAAGCAGCATGGCGGCGTCGGGACGGCGCTTGCGGATCACGTCCATCGCGGTGCGCAACGTTCGAGCGTCGGCCCCGTCGACGGAGGCGACGATCACGGTGCCATCGGCACTTTCGGCGATGGTGCGCGCCGTCTGGACGACGTCACCGCTGGCTTGATTCGCCTCCTGTTTCTGCTGCTCTTTCAAGGTCTTTTGCAGCTCGGATAATCCGCGGCGCAATGTTGCCAGGGCACCGACCGGCAGCGTCGCGGACTCCATAGCGCCTTTCAATTCGGCGACGGCGGTCGCGAGCTTCTGCAGCGGCAGGTTCTTCATACTCTGAAGCCTGTGAAGCAGCATGTCCGCGGTGGCGACCGATTCGTGGGCCTCGGCGCCGCTGATCGCCGTGATGCGGCGCACGCCCTTGGCGACCGATTCCTCGCCCACGATGGCGACTCCCTCGGCATCACCGGTCTTGGCCAGGTGCGTGCCGCCGCAAAATTCGATCGAAAGCGTGCTCCATTCGGTGCTCGACGGGTCGCTCATAAGCTCGTCCACTGACGCTGCGACGGACACGACGCGGACCGAAGCGGGATATTTTTCACCGAAGACCGCCCGCAGCCCCCTGATCTTCTTGCCGTCTTCGAGCGGGACGACCCCGTCGTGTACCGGCAGATCCGCTCCGATGTCCGCGTTGACGGTCTGCTCCAGCTCGTGAATCTGCTCCAGGGTGACGGCCGCGTCGTGAGAAAAGTCGAATCGCAGCTTCCGGTCGTCCACCAGGGAACCCTTCTGATCGGCGTTCGGGTTCACGTGCAGGCGCAGTGCCCGGTTCAGCAGGTGCGTCGCGGTGTGATTGGCCATGATCCGGCGCCGACGGTCGAGATCCACGCGCAGCGTCAGGCGCTCGTCCGGTTTCGACGACGAGCGGAACACGCCCTGCTCGACCAGACCAATGTGAAACGTCACGTCGCCGATCTTCTGCGTGTCGTGGACGCGAAAGACGCCGCGGTCGCCGCCGTGAATCGTGCCGGTGTCGCCAATCTGGCCGCCCGACTCGGCATAGAAAGGAGATTCTCCACAGACCAGCAGCGCCTCATCGCCGACTCGTGCCTGTTCCAGCGCACCGGGCGGATCACTCGTCGGCGCGTACAACAGGCAGAAGCTGGTCGTTTCGAGCTCCGTGGCCGCGTAGCCGGTGAAATGCGTCGGTGGCGGCCCTTGCGTCTGGACGATCTCCAGCAGCCGCTGACCGCCTGCGTCGCGATCGCCGACCGCCCGAGCGAGTTGCCTGGCCTCGTCCATCAATTGCTCGAAACCCGCGACGTCCACGGTCATGTCGCGCTCCTCGGCCATGACCTGCGTCAGGTCGAGAGGGAATCCGTAAGTATCGTGCAGCTTGAACGCGTCGTGACCGTCGATCTTCACACCGTCACGCTGCGCCGCCTGCTCGAAGAGGGCAATGCCGCGATCCAGCGTTTTCGCGAAAGCGCGCTCCTCGTCCATGATCACGTCCGCGACCTGCTCCGCAGTGCCCGACAATTCCGGGAATACCTCGGCCATCTCGCCGACCACCTGCGGCACCAGCCTGAACAGGAACGGCTCCTTGACGCCCAGAGTCTGATAGCCATGGCGCGCCGCGCGGCGCAGGATGCGGCGCAGGACATACCCGCGGCCCTCGTT
>CAUZBA010000272.1:0-4924 GCA_963577635.1 Phycisphaerae bacterium | reverse complement strand
TGGTCGCACACGCCCGCGAATTGGGCGTGCTTGTGATCGCAGACGCCAAGCGCGGCGACATCGGTGTCAGCGCCGAGCACTACGCCGCCGGCTGCCTGGGCCCCGTGCCTTACGAAGATCTTGGGAAGCTCCTCGGCCCCGACGCCCTGACGGTCAACAGCTACCTGGGTTCAGACAGTCTGGACCCCTTCCTGGCCGTGGCGGCCGCCAACGGCAGGGGCCTCTTCGCCCTGGTGCGGACCAGCAACCCGGGGAGTGACACGGTCCAGAGCCTGCCGTTGTCCGACGGCCGCACGGTGTCCGACGCGGTGGCGCAGATGATCGACGAAGTCGGCGACGACGCGAGTCTCCTGGGTCATTGCGGAGACAGTCTCCTGGGCGCCGTCGTCGGTGCGACCAAGGCCGCCGATGCCGCGCGTTTGCGGCAACTGATGCCGCGGCAGATATTTCTGGTCCCCGGGTTCGGCGCCCAGGGAGGTCGAGCGCAGGATGTGGCGGCCTGTTTCAGGCCCGACGGCACCGGCGCCCTGATCACCGCCAGCCGCTCGGTGCTTTATGCCTACGAAAATCGGGACGGCCTCGACTGGCAGAAGGCCATAGAGCAGGCGGCGATCGAGATGAAGACGCAGATCATTCGAGTCATGCAGGAGATGTGAATAACTTTGCACAAGGCGGGTAGACAGTAGAATTTTGACAGGATCTTTCAGTGCAAGAGAGCGAAAGAGCAGGAAATCGGAGTTTGACAACTATCGTGCTCTTCCGCTTCCCTGCTCTTCCGCTCTGATCATCCTGTAGATCCTGTCGACTCCGAAATGAGAATGTAATTATCGTTCACTCGCCACCGGTTGCAGGATCGAATACGCCACGTGCGAAACGCAGCTGTTGATCCGCTTGAGCTGCGATAAGAGGTCCAGGTGGATGGCGCTGGTTTCGTGCGAGGCGATCTGTCCTGCGTTGAGGCGCTCGAAGTGGCGGTCGCGCAGTTCGCGATCGTACGCGTTAATTCGTTCCTTGTGTCGCATCAGCGTCTGGGCGAGGTCGCGATCTTGGGTGGTGAACGCGGTGTCCGCGATCAGCAGGTTCTCGGTAACCTTGTCGTAGAAATCGTTGAGTTCGGTCCAGCCTTCGGATGAGAACGACGATCGGGTCCGGATCTTCTTGAGCACCAGCTCGCAAAGGTTCTTGTCGATCACATCGCCGATCGATTCCAGTTCGTTCAGATAGCGTAGCTGTCGCATTTGCTCGGCCGCGTCGTCCTGATCGAGTCCCTGGGCGGCCAGGCGGGTCAGATACTGTTTGATCAACGTGTCGAGTTGATCCACGTGGTCGTCGCGTTGGCGTATCTCATTGCACAGGGCCTCGTTGTCCGTCTGCAGCGCCGACCAGAGATCAGCCAGCATGGCGCGAACGATCTCCGCGACGTGCATGATCTCGCGCGTCGACAGTCCCATCGCCAGGGCCACCGCGTCGGGGGGGGCGTCCTGGATGTGCCGTGGACCGAAGCGGCGGCGCCGCGACAGCGGGGACGGCGGGAACATCAACTCCGTCAGAGCGTGGAGGTAGGGAACCAGCGGCATCCAGACGGTCGCCACGACAACGTTGAAACCGACGTGCGCCGCCGCGATGCGCCCTGTATCGGTAAACGGCAGGCGGACCAGGCCCCCAGCGATCCAGGGCAGCGCCGCCAGGGCGCCGATGGCGATCACCGCCTTCGCGATCAGGTTGCCCATCGCCAGCCGACGAGATTCGGACTGACGCCAGCCGACGATGAGCGTGGTCACGCCGATGCCCACGTTGGCGCCGATGACGACCGGGACAGTCATCGTCAGAGGAATCTGCATCGATTCGGTGGCTGACAACGCCATGAGCAGGGCGATCGTCGCCGTGCTCGATTGCACCGCCAGGGCCAGCATCGCGGCCAGAATCGCCATGAACGGCGGATACCGTTGCGCGATACCGATCAGGTCGGCCATGTCATCGGTCGGTTGCAGACCGGATCGTTCGTGGATCGTGAGGATCCCCATCAGGATGAAACCGATCGCCAGCAGCACCTGGCCGACGCCGCGCGAGCGGATTCGGTGCGTGAACTGGTCCAGAACCACGCCAACAAGGATGAACAGCGGCGCCGCCTGCTCCATACGCATCGCGATGACCAAGATCATGACGGTCAGACCGATGTCGGCCCCGAGAAGAACCGCCAGCCCCTGGCGTGCGTTGAGTTGGCCTGCCTGCACCGTCTGCACGGCGAGCACGGACATCGTCGTGCTCGACGGAGCGAGCACGGACACGCCGATCCCCGTGAGGAACGCCCTGATACGGGTACGGGCGAGATGCTGGATCCACACGCCGAGGCGCGGACCGAATATGCGGTCGAGACCCTTGCGCAGCGTGCGCACGCCCAGAAGGATCAGTGCCACGCCGCCCGCGATGATGGCAATGGTGAGCAATGTCAGTGACGAAAGTGCCGGCGACCCGTCAGGAGAAGCGTCACACCCGCATCGTGGCACGCGTCGATCGTCTCTTGATCGCGTTTGGATCCGCCCGGCTGGACGATGGCACGCACGCCCGCTTCAATCAGGCGGTCGGGACCGTCCCGGAACGGGAAAAACGCATCTGAGGCGGCGACGGATCCGTCGCCGCGGTCCGCGGCCTTGTCGACGGCGATCCGGCAACTTGCCAGGCGGTCCATCTGCCCGGCGCCGGCACCCACGAGCATCCGCTGCCTGGCAATCGCAATCGCGTTGGACTTCAGGTGCCTTACCGACAACGCGGCCACGAACGCATCGGCGAGCACGCCGTCGCTCGGCGCCGGGCCGGCGGCGTGTTGCCACGAGTGCGGTTCAATGGGCACCAGGTCGCGATGTTGGACGAGCATGCCGCCGGTGATCCGCTTGAAGTCGAGCTCTTGCGCGTCGCGGGATTCCGGGGGCCCGATCGTTTCGATCTCCAACAAGCGCGTGTTCTTCCATCGCTGCTTAATCGTTCCCAGCGCCGCTGCGTCGTATCCGGGCGCCACGATGACCTCCAGGAAGCCGTCGCCGGCGACGATTCTGTCTGCGGTGGGCATGTCGATCGGGCGGTTGCAGGCGACGATTCCGCCGAACGCCGCCAACCGATCGCCGTCGTAGGCCCGCTCGAATGCATCGGCCAGTTCCTCGGCGACGGCGAAGCCGCAGGGATTGGCGTGCTTGATCACGGCGGCAGCGGCGAGGTGGCCGGGATCGACCTCTTTGACCAGTTCCAGAGCACCGTTGGCGTCGTAGAGGTTGCAGAAGCTCAGTGCTTTGCCGTGCAGTTGTCGGGCTCGGGAAACTGACGGCTCTGCCGGGTCGGGATCGAGATAGACGGCGCCGTTCTGGTGCGGGTTTTCGCCGTAACGCAGCGGTTCGCCGCGGTGCAGCCGCAGGATCATCGAATCGGGGAATCCGTCGGGTGAGCCGGACCGATTCGGATCGCGGCGAATCATCCATGCGGCGATTGCGGTGTCGTACGCGGCCGTGCGCGCAAACGCTGCGGACGCCAGCCAGCGGCGCAACTCGGCAGAGGTGGCACCCTCGTTGGCCTCGATGTCGTTGCACACGCGGTCGTACTGTGAGGGCGAGGTGACGGTGGTGACGAACGCGTGGTTCTTCGCGGCGCTTCGAATCATGCTCGGCCCGCCGATGTCGATCTGTTCGATCGCTTCGTCATTGGCGACGCCAGGGGCCTTCACGGTCTGCTCGAATGGATAAAGGTTGACGCATACCAGATCGATTGGCTCGATGTTGTGGTTTTGCATGGCGGCAACGTGGTCTTCGCGGTCGCGCAGTGCCAGAAGACCTCCATGGATGCTCGGGTGCAGCGTCTTGACCCGGCCGTCCATCATCTCCGGGAATCCCGTGACCTGATCGACGCCGGTTACCGGGAGGCCTGCCTCTTTCAGGGCCCGCGCCGTTCCACCGGTCGAGATCAACTGCACGGCGTGTTGAGCTAATCGATGGCAGAAGGGGATCAGATCGGTCTTATCGCTGACCGAAACCAATGCTCGCTTGACGGTGACGGGGTTGGACATGCTGTTGCGAATGCTCAAAGTGGAGTGACGACTCAATCTTGTCGCCGTCTTGTCGCCGTGCGGGCGTGTTCGGTGGCGTGAATCCGACCGGGATCGCTCTGCCTGATCAATCCCGGTCCAGGCGCATCAGTTCTCCACGCGGCGAGACAAGAATCAAACTTCGTGTGCCGGCACGTAGCACCGTCATAAGCGGTTTCGTTGCGACGCGTGAAATGGTCGTGCCGGTGTTGACGCTCACGAGCTGCAACTCGTTGGCCGTCTGCAGAAGAACCCTGCCGTCTCTAGCCTCGACAGGGTGGGCGCCCCGGTCACGAAATTCCCACAGCACATCACCGGTCAGCGCGTCGATCGCGATCAGCCCGTAATGCGGGACGGGAACGTACACCGCATTCTGGATAATGATGGGCGATTTCGTCAGCGGGCGCGGGGCACGGTACTTCCATCGATCCTGAAGCGTCGGTTGGGTCAGGGCATACAGCGTGTGGTCCTCGCTGGCGACGTAGATTTCTGATTTGTTGACCGCGGGTGTGGCGCTGATGCGGGCAAAGGTCCGGCCGCTCTTCAAGATGCTGCCATCCGCGGTCAAGAGGTGATACTGGCCCTGGGCGTTGGTGACTAAGAGGTTGTTCGCGGTGACGATCGGACTTGCCGCAATGGGGGCCCCGACATCGTATGCCCAGCGAAACAAACCGTCGTCGAGGTCATGGGCAAAGACGTGACCGTTCAGGCCCCCGAAGAGGGCCTGCCCGCGGACCAGCACGGCGGCGTGCTCGACCGGCGACTTGAGCGTCTGGATCTTAGCGATGTCGCCGCTGTAATAGTCGAGGTGGTACAGATGAGTTTCAGAGTTCACCAGGATGCGGTCCGCGTGGC
>CAUZBA010000271.1:0-4943 GCA_963577635.1 Phycisphaerae bacterium | reverse complement strand
TGCTAGAGCGTTTTCATTCATGACGTAGCGTTTTGAGCGTCGGCGAAGCAAGCCTGGCACGGAGGGCGAAGCAGGCGACCCCGCAGTGGGTCGGCGATGTAGCACGACAAAGTCATGGCGCGGCTGCAGCCAGCTCAGGACGCTACGTCATGGATGAAACCGGTCTAGGCGGCGGTTTATGCAATGCCGAACTGGGCCGGGCTCAACCCAGCTCGCTGTGTCGCCGCAGATCCACCATGTGAGACTGAAGTGAGTTGCCGGGACATGTCGTGGGCATCAATTCCTGATGGGTGTAGATGCGGCGAATCGGGACGCCGTGAGATCGCGAGAGGTGCGGTATGAGGTTGTTGACCACGGCAATCTGTGCCGACGACGGCGTCTGCAAGTCGAAGTTGCCCAGGACCATGACGCCGAGGTTGCCCTCGTTGTTCTTACTGACGTGGGCGCCCTGGTAGCGCGTGCTGCGTCCCTCCCAGATGCGACCGCCCCGATCGACGACGTAGTGGTAGCCGATGTCGCCGAAGTCCCTCTTCAGGTGCCATTTGCGGATCAGCTCCATGCGCTCGGCGCTGCTGCGGTAATCAGTGAAATAAACCGGATCCGTGTGGCCCTCGTGGTGCACCGTGATGCGCGACACGCCCCCCAATGGATTCAGGCGGCGAAGGACCGGCGAGCCGCGGGCCCATCGGGACCGTGGGATCACCGAAACGGGACCGGTCGGCGAGGCATTCTGAGCGTGCCGTTGCGGGGGTGGGTTCCAGGGAAGTGTGCCGCCGTCGAGCTTGGGCCGGTGTCGTGCGCCCGGCCAGGTCGGACTGGGCACAGCAGCCATTGGGGTCGACGTGGCGCATCCGGCTGCGACCGCGCCGATTCCCGCGAGCACGAACTGGCGTCTTGTCAGTTCCATCCGTAGAACCCGCCGAGCGAAGCGTTCAACCGTCCGAGCGAAGCGCTCGACGTAGCGGTTCGGTGACGGCGACATCCTGTGGCCGAATCGTATCACATAATCACGGGGACATCCATGATTATCGGCGGCACGGGTCACGCCGCTGCATTTCCGAATGATTCTAGCGGCACGTGTGAGATTTCAGTTGCGGGCGACCTGGAAAGGGATTCTCAGACCGACCCTCCGTTTCGGCCAACCGGATGCGGCGAAATCGGCGTATCAGGCCGCCTCGCCCTGCACCTCGGCAGCGAGGCCGGCCTTGAGTGTGACCACGACCATCAGCGGGCCCTGGTTGCCGGCCGCGATGTCCACCGCGAGTTGAAAACCGCCGACGGCTGCGATCTGGTTGAGCAACTCGTCCCAGTGGTAGCGGTGATCGGGATCGGCGGGGCAATCCTCCCGCATCGGCTTGCGCTTGGAGACGATGGTCATCGGTTTTCCCGGCGGCAGAACGCGAGCTGCTTCGTGCAACAGGGCAACGGGGTTGGGGTGCTGCTCCATCTCGTCGTAAATCAGGAGCAGGTCGATCTCGCCGTCGGCCAATGGCAGGCGTGAGGGGTGTTCTTGGTGCAGGAAACGCGGCACCGGGCCGGGGTATTCGCGGTCTTTCGTGCAGCGGATAGCCAGGTCTATCTTGGCGGCGTCACGATCGATCCCGATGCATTGCAGTCCGCGGCCGGCCAGCATGTGTACGACCAGCCCGTCGCCGCATCCGATCAGCGCCGCCGACTTCGGCGACCCTGTCTGCTTGATGACCTGTTCGGCCACCGACACGCGAACGTCGACGTGCGCCCGGGCCATCTTGTCGCGGCTGTACGTCTGCCACGCGCTCGAGTCGACCTCCAGCGGTTGCGAATTGCCGACGGGTTGATCGCCCCCGGTGGCGAACCAGCGCGCGTTCCACAGCAGAGGCGTGCCCCCGTAGCGCTGACGCACGACATCGAGGTCCGGTGCGATGCGGCTGAATCCCCATTTTTCTTCGAAGACCTTCATCGAGCGCTTGACGCCGTCGTTACTGTCCGCGGTGGTCTGTCGTCGTTGGCGCAGAGCATGGGCATGGATGTACTCGATGTGCGGCACGGCGATGCACACCCAACCCTCGAGCCTTGCCCGCAATCCCAGATCCACCGTTTGTCCGCGCAGAAACGTCTCGTCGTAGCCGCCGAGGTCCTCCCACACTTTCTTGCGGCAACAGTAGAAGCACCCCATCACGTGATCCACCTCGATCGGAAAGCGCACGCTGTGGCGATCGAATCCGTTGGCGATGTGGACGTACCCGTTCGGGTGCAGCACCCAGTCGCCGAAGGCGTGGATCTTCCCGTCGGGACGCAGCTGTTTGGGCCCGACGATCCCCAGGTGCCGGGGTCCGCTGTCGAACAGCTCGCAAAGTTGTGTCACCCAGTGGCGCGTCAGGCACGTCACGTCGCCGTCAAGGCGGGCAAGGATGTCGCCGCGGGCCCGCGAGCTGAGCATGTTGGCGGTCTTCGACAGCACGCCGCAATGCTCCTGTTCGATCAATTCCAGAAACGGACGGCCGTCCGGATATGACCTGCGAGCCCAATCGGTGAGCGTCTGAAGGCCGTCGTCCGTCGATCCATCGTCGCAGACGATGATCTCGTACGGCGTGGGATCATCGGCGAGCGTGTCCCACAGAGATTGCAGTAGCAGCCCGATGAAATCGTAATCACCGTTGGTGGAGCTGCTGCGCCCGTTGTTGTAGTTGGGAATCAGGATCGAAACTCGCGGCGTCCGGCCGTCGGCGTCCGTGCGGCTGCCCCCTTCGTCGCGGAGTTTATCCGCCGTGGCGGATCGCGGAGCCTGCCTGCCGTGGCGGGTCGCTTCGTCGCTGTCACGAATTTGCAATACTCGATCTGAATGGCTCATGTTCGCAGTCCGTCTGGCGACTTCCTGATTCTTATTCATACCCCAGCTCCCGCAGCATCTGCCCGCCGTACCGTTCAAACGTCTCGATGCTGTCCTTGTCAAGGGCACGGCGCCAGTCGCCGACGACGCCCTTGCGGAAGAACGAGTTGCGGTCTTCTTCGCCGCGGCTGCGGCCGGAGGTGAGGGTCTCGAACGCCCCGGCTAGCGGACGCAGTCGCCCACGCGTTGCGACGAGCGGTCCACATCCAGAAAGTCGAGCATGCGAAGCACGTGGCCTTCGGGATCGTCGTGCAGCTGCTCATAACGCAGTTCGAGGTAGCGCTGCGGGTGCGACTGTCCAAATGATCGGGCCGCCTGGATGTAAGACACCCAGTGCGATTGAACCAGGTATTGAACGTAGTCGGGCTGGGTCGGGAATCGGCTGTGAAATTTTTCGCCACCTTTGCGCAGGTTATGGAACCATCCTGATACCGCCACGTCGCGCAGGCCGCTGTAGTAGTAGTTGTGTCCGTCCGCCAGTTGGTGTGTGCTCATGGTGCAGCCTGCGCCGGCGTCGGCGAACCTCCACGCCGCGCCACTGAAATCCATCGGTCAGGTCGTGGGGATTGAAAAAAGAAGCGGCGGCCAATGGCCGCCGCTTCCGCATCAGTGATCGGATACCCCGTTGGGCTACCCGTTGATTGGGCTGGTTCGACTTTACTGCAGCAGAGAAAGCACGTTCTGCGGCTGGGCGTTGGCGATGGCCAGCACGTTTGACGCCGCGTTGACCAGGATCTGTGACCGCGTCAACCGGGCCGTTTCGCCCGCAAAGTCGGTGTCGCGGATGGCGCTCTCCGCCGCCGCGGTGTTCTCGAAGGTCACACCCAGGGAGCGGATGGTGCTCTCGACGACGTTGCTCTGGAACGCGCCGATACGCCCACGGAGCGACGAGACCTGAGAGATCGCCGAGTCGATCACGCTCTGGGCCGTCTGGAGATCGCCGGCTACGCAACCGGCCACCGGATCACACGCGCTTCTGACTTTCCGAAAACGTTTCAAACTTTGCATCCTGCGTTGTGTGCCGGTCTCTCGTGCACTGTCTTGACGCATGATCTTGGTCGGTGCACGCGATCCCGAAAGAACACTTTGTCGCGACGATTGCCTTATCGGACGACCTGTCTCCCCGCCGCCCCGACCGGCCTTACCCAACCGGTCTGACCGGAAGCATCGACATATTCAGCACACCCCTTAAGCGCCACATAACTGCGATTGAAACTTTTTTCGTTACGATCGGCGCAGACCATTCAGGAGGACATGGCGGCGTCAGGAGGTGTGGCGCGCGTTCTTATACGTTCTTATGTAGGTGCGGCACCGTGTTGTGCCACGCTTGAACGATCCGACGGCCAATGTGGGGCCTGCGGATGTCGGGCTGAATTCACAAGACGTGCGAGGGACCCATAAGAAAAGGCGGCCCCGAAGGGCCGCCTGGTGTGGCGTATTGGACTGACGGCGTTGCGCCGTTCTCGATGGTGTGGTTACTGCAGCAGGCTGAGCACGCTCGTGGCCTGCGCATTCGCGAGGTTCAGCGAATTGGTGGCCGCCGCGACCAGTACCTGCCGGCGGGTCAACTCGGCGGCTTCCGAGGCGAAGTTGGTGTCACGGATGATGCTCTCCGCCGCCTTGGTGTTCTCCAGCTCGATGCCCAGGGAGCTGATCGTCGAGCCGATAACGAACTTCTGAAACGCACCGAGGCGTCCACGCAGGAGCGTGACTTGGTCGATCGCCGAATCCACGATGTCCTGGGCAACGGACACGTTCCCGTCGACGACGTTGGCCGTCTGGCCGGTCCCGAGGTCGTCCAGGAAGCCGGTCCCCGACTTGCCGAGGTTGCGGGCCGCGACATTTTGGATGCCCAGGCGGATCTGGTTCTGGATATTGACGTCCGGACCCACGTTGAACACCGCTCCGCCACCGGTGATGCTGAACGCGGTGAAGGACTCGAGGATCTGGGCACCGTTGCCAATCGAGCTTGACCTGCCCCCTGAAATCTAGTCCAAGATTTGTGCGAGACTGCACGGGTCATGGACGCCTTCAGGAAAGGGCATGGACATGGCCAGGAAGAAGCATCGAGCGG
>CAUZBA010000270.1:0-4961 GCA_963577635.1 Phycisphaerae bacterium | reverse complement strand
CTCGCCGATCACGTGCCGCCGTTCGCTGTGACCGACCAGGACCACGCCGACGTTCAGATCCTCGAGCATGGTGAGGCTGACCTCGCCGGTGAAGGCTCCGCCGCGCTCGAAATAGAAATCCTGTGCGCCGAGCTTGACCAGGCTGTCGCGCATCGCGTTGCCCACGGCTTCCACGTACGGCATGGGCGGAAAAACGGCGACGTCGACTTGATCATCGACACCGTCGGCCACGGCCCCGGCTAGATTGACCGCCTCGGTCCGATTCAGGTTCATCTTCCAGTTGCCGCCGACGAACGGCTTGCGCGTGGGCATGGCACGGCCTTTCCGACGCCGCAGGGGGTGCCACGACGAGACACCATTCACCGGCAGCGACAGCGAGTCGCACAGTATACCGGCAATAAGCGACCTCCGGTCGCTTATGAAATTGGCCTGATGCGGGATCGAAGGATACACCCTGTGGACAAACGGGTTTTCCAGCGCAGCGCCGCGCAGCGTGTGCAAGGGCCGCAGGGCCGATGACGCCGGTCACCTGAAATTGCGGCCGGTGACGATAGACATCGAAACTATCGAAATAACAGAAGCTATCTTTACGGCAGACGGCGATTTCTTGAGCGACCGCGCCAGCGGTCGCTCAATCCGAACCCAGCACCTCGCGGGCCCCACGCTCACGAAGCGACGCCACGACGCGCTCAACCAGCTTGCGGTCCTGCTCTGGCGGCGCCGATTCGACCGCTTCGGCACAGCGACGCCCGTCCGGACTGAGCACCCGGGCGTGGAGGCGAACGCGATCACCATCGGTCTGAAAATGCGCCCCGATCGGGTGATGGCAGCCGCCTCCCAGCGCGGCGACGACCCGGCGCTCGGCATTCACGGCAGCCGCTGAGGCCGCGTCGTTCAAGGGCAGACACCTGCGCACGGTCGCGTGGTCGTCGGCGCGGCACTGCACGGCCAGTGCGCCCTGCCCCGCCGCCGGAAGCATCACTGTCGGATCCAATGGCGCGCCGGTGAATTCGTCCAGACCCAGTCGCTGCAGCCCCGCGACGGCCAGGACCGTCGCGTCGTAGCGGTGCTGCTCGGTCACGAGGCGCAAACGTGTCTGCACATTGCCCGCGATCTTCTGCACGCTCAGGTCCGGACGCAGGCGCAACAACTGCGCCGCTCGGCGCGGACTCGAGGTGCCGACGGTCGCGCCCTGGGGCAACGAATCGATGTCCATCGGACCGCTGGGCCCGATCAGGCAGTCGCGGCTGTCGGCGCGCTGCGGGACGGCAATCACGACTAGACCTTTCGCATCGGCACGTGGCGTGATCGGAACATCCTTGTAGCTGTGAACTGCAAGATCGGCGCTGCCGTTCAGCACGAGCGTTTCGACGCCGCGCACGAACCGGTCCTTGTCGGTCGTCTCCTCGAGCGACGGATCGCCATCACCGTCCGCGCCGCCCTCCACCCATCGATACCTGACTTCGATGTCGGGGCGGTATTGCGCGTACGCATCGCCGATCAGTTCCGCTTGAACCTGCGCCAGTGGACTGCGACGCGATGCGATCACCATGGGGCGTCGGCTGTGTCGCAATTGATGGCTCCGGGTCGGACCGTGTACAATCGTGGCATTATGGCAGAATTCAGTGGTTGCGTGGCCCTGACCGGCGCCACCGGATTCGTCGGCCGACACATCCTGTCCAGCTTGCTGGAGGCAAACGTACGCGTCCGGGCGCTGGTCCGCAACCCTCGACGCTTGACCATCAAGGATGCGCGCGTCGAAGTCATCGACGGCAACCTCGGCGAGGTGACGTCGCTGGCGCGCCTGGTGGAGGGGGCGACTGCGGTGGTTCACGTCGTCGGGATCATCATGGAGTCCCCGAAGTGGGGCCAGACGTTCCAGCGCGTGCATTTCGAGGGCACTCGCAATCTGATCGAGGCCGCGCGGCGTGCGTCAATCCAACGCTGGATCCACATGTCGGCACTGGGATCACGGCCCGACGCGGTCAGCGACTATCACCGGTCCAAGTGGGCCGCGGAGCAGGCGGTGCGCGAAAGCGGCCTGACCAATACGATCTTTCGCCCGTCGATCATCCACGGCCCGGACGGCGAGTTCATGCGGATGGTCAAGCAGTTCGCGTGCCGCAGGCTCGCCGGCGTGCTGCCCTGGATGCCCTACTTCGGCAGCGGCCTGCTGGGCCGCGGCGGTGCCGGCCGGCTCCAGCCCGTTTGGGTCGAAGACGTGGCCCGCTGTTTCGTCGCGTCTTTGACGAACACCGCTTCGAATAACGAAATCTATCCCATGGGTGGACCTGATGCGTACACCTGGCCACAATTTTTCGAGATCTGCAAGCGCCACCTGCCCCGGGCCCGCCCCGCGAACCGGCCCAAGGCCGTGCCCGTGTGGTACGCCAGGCTGATCGCCGGCAAGCCGGGGGTGCCCTTCAATCGTGATCAGGTGATCATGAGCCAGGAAGATTCGGTATGCCAGATCGCCAAGGTGAAGTCGGATTTCGGCTTCACGCTGGCGCCATTCGAAGAGACGTTCGCAGACTACGCCGCGCAGATTGAGTAAGAAATTTACCCGCGGAGCACCCGCCGCGCTCGGGAACACTCGCCTGGTGTCGGGGCGCCCGGCCGCGCAGAATCGTTACGCTTGAGCCATTGTCCCGCCACACACTCATTACCGTCAGCATCTTCGTCGGGCTCATTGCGGGGGCAGTCCTTGGCGAAGTACTGTTCCATGTCTATGACCAGAACGTCCCCGCCGGCTGGCTCGAAGCGCTCAGCTTCATCGGCAAGACGTTTTTCATGGGCCTTCTGAAGATGGTCCTGGTGCCGCTGATCGCGTCGAGCGTGATCGTGGGCGTGGCCTCGATCGGCAATCCGGCGCAATTGGGCTACGTCGGGCTGTCAACGATCACCTATTACTTCGCCACGATGCTGATCGCCGTGATAATCGGTGTCGTTCTGGTCACGTCGATTCAGCCGGGCGATGGGATCGACCTTTCCGTAGCACAAGGGAAAGCCGCGCAGTTCGAGACTTCGGGCACGACCGCACAGGATCGCGTGAGCGGCGCCAGCGGCACGGGCCTCTGGGGCGCGGTGAAGAACCTCACGAGCCAGATTATTCCGAGCAACCCCATCGGTGCGGCGGCGGAGGGCAAGATGCTCCCCGTGATTTCGTTCGCCCTGCTCTTCGGCGTGGTGCTGACAGTGATTGGCGAGCGCGGAAAGGTGGTGTTGAGCTTCTTCGAGGGCGTCTTCGCGGCGATCATGAAGCTCGTGGAATGGATTCTGCTGTTGGCGCCGGTCGGGGTTCTGGCCCTAGTCGCGTGGACCGTCGCGCGGATCGGCCTGGCCAACCTGACCGGACCGCTGCTGAAGTACGTCGTGACGGTCATCGCGGGTCTAATGATCCACGGACTGATCATTCTGCCCGCCGTGGTCTGGATCTTCGGACGAACCAATCCCTATCGCTACATGTGGCAGATGAAAGACGCATTGATGACGGCATTCGGAACCGACTCCAGCTCGGCGACGCTTCCCGTGACCATGGAGACCGCCCAACGCAAGGGCGGTGTCTCCAAGAAGTCCGCGGAGTTCGTTCTGCCCCTGGGCGCCACTGTCAACATGGACGGCACCGCCCTGTACGAAGCCGTTGCCGTCGTGTTCCTGTTCCAGTGTTTCGACATTCAGCTCGGGCTGACTGAGCTGCTCATCATCGTCTTCACCGCCACCCTGGCCGCGGTCGGTGCCGCGGGCATCCCCTCGGCGGGCCTGGTCACGATGGTCATCGTGGTCGAGGCGGTCAACGGATCACTCGGCGGCGACAAGACGCTGCCCATCGCCGCCATCGGCATCATTCTCGGCATTGACCGGATCCTGGACATGTGCCGCACGACGGTCAACGTCTGGGGTGACGCCGCGGGCGCGAAGATCATTACGAGGATCGCGCCGGATACGCCGTCACGAGTGAATAGCGAGTGACGGAAACCAGCACGGAGCTGCGCATTCGACGCACTTGGAATGGCGACCCAATGAGCCGAGTCCGAGTCCACCCCGCTAGAGCGTTCCGAATCCAATCGTAGCAGTTTGAGCGTCGACGAAGCAAGCCTGGTGCGGAGGGCGAAGCAGACGATGTCGAAGAGCATCGGCGATGCAGCACGACAAAGCCAGGCGCTGCTGCAGGCAGCTCAGAACGCTACGATTCGATTCGGACCGCTATAAGAATCAACGCACGAAAGGAACCCCAGCCATGCCCCGAATGATCTACCACGACGCGACCGGCCCGCACGAGGTAAAACCCTCCGAGCAATCGGCATGGATCTGCATGTGCGGATTGAGCCAGAACGACCCTTTTTGCGACGGATCGCACAAAAAGGCGAAGCAGGAGGATGCAGGCAAGCTGTATGTCTACGACAAGGATCGCACGAACGTGATGGAGGAAAAGGGGTTGGAGTAGCGACGCCGGGTGAGTCTCAAGTCACAAGCTCTGTAGGTCGCAACTCCTGTGCTGCCGATCGCCGTCCCCGACCCGCCACGGCGGGTCTCCGCTCCGCTGCGACTTGCGACTCTCACCACTTGTGACTTGCGGCCGCGGCAGCAGCCACAGGCTCACACGACCCTCGCCGGACCTATCAACTCACAGCAGTCATCCTGATGCAGCACCGTCGCGATGCGCTGAGTCAGGTCGTCGTCCACGCGTACTCTCACGTCATTCAGGCGCAGCGTCGCGACGCAATCCTCCTGATGCACTTCCAGAAGAACCTCCGCGTTGGCGCCGTCACCATTCGACTGCCGCAGCAACGCCTTGAGGTTGCTTAGGCGGCCGGAAACCACGTCATGGTTCGCCGCCCTCTTCCCTTCGTCGCGGAGTTTATCCGCCGTTGCGGATCGCTTCGTCGCTCCGTCGCTTTCCCCCGTTCCCCCCACCACAATCCTCACAGCCCGCGTCAGTTCCTGCGCCGCCCGTTCGATCG
>CAUZBA010000269.1:0-4970 GCA_963577635.1 Phycisphaerae bacterium | reverse complement strand
CGACCGCAATCCATTTGAGGGGATTGCGGCGACCGTCAGAGCTAACCCGGATCGGTTCTATTTCATCACCCGTGAAGAGGCTCAGAAGGTCCTCGGTGCCTGCCCCGACGCAGATTGGCGGCTCATTTTCGCCCTGGCTCGATACGGCGGCCTGCGGTGTCCTTCTGAGGTGCTGGGCATGACTTGGCCCGATGTGGACTGGAATCAGAATCGTGTCCGCATTCCCGGAATCAAGACGGAGAGTCGTACGATTCCTCTCTTCCCGGAGCTGCTCCCACTGCTGCGAGATGCCTTCGAGCAGGCAGAGCCTGGAACGCATCATGTCATCACGAGGTACCGGGACGCCAACCAGAACCTGCGGACGCAGCTGCAGAGGATCATCCGACGTGCCGGTCTGGAGCCGTGGCCGAAGCTGTTCCAGAACCTGCGCAGTACGCGCGAGACGGAGCTGGCCGAGACTTTCCCGATTCACGTCGTCTGCAAGTGGATCGGAAACAGCCAGCCCGTGGCCGCAGAGCATTACCTGCAACTTACTGATGAACACTTCGAGCGCGCGATCCGGGACACAGCGTCAGATGATGACGCGGAGGCGGCGCATAATCCGGCGCAGAAGCCCGCCGAAACGAGTCGCAACGGACCGAAGGATCTTTCAGACGACAACGCGCAACCAGTCGTTGTTGCAGAAGGTTGCGAAGTGTTTCCAGTCGCTTCGGAAGGTTTCGATATGCCGAGAATACCCCCTAGGGGAGTCGAACCCCTGTTTCCAGGATGAGAACCTGGTGTCCTGGGCCACTAGACGAAGGGGGCGGCGGGGGGAAGCATAAGTCAACAGTTCGATGTGAGTCAAGGGAAGAAAGCAGAAGAGCAGAAAAGCAGTGGAGGCGGACTACTTTGCCGGATCTTTCGCTTTTCTGATTTTTCCTACCTTCGCCGTCTCAGCTTGTCTGGCTCGATCGCCAGCTCGGCCAGGTGCGGCTGAATCTGTTGCCAGAATCGTTTCGCGTCGCTGGCGTAACCGGCCGTGGGCTTGACGTGCGGGGCGCGGCGGTGGAACCAGGCCTGGAAGCGGGCCATGAGCAACTCGCGCGTGTACTTGCTGACCATGCTGGCGAGGGCGACTGGCATGTTCGCCTGCTCGGCTTCGACTTCGAAGCGGATGGTCATGCGCCGGCTGTCGGCGTCCAGGCGGTAGACACTGCGCTCGTCGGATTCGTCCTCGACGACGATGTGGGCGTCGGGAAACGTCTGCTGAAGCAGCTCGCGGTAGTGGGTGCGGCCGGACTGGCGATCGACGACAACGATTGGGTCGTCGCTGCCGAAGCGATCCCAGATGGCATTGAGGTGGCCAGCGACGAAGGTGAAGCTCGCGGCGGCCTTGGAGCGCGTGGCTTTGACCATGCGGTTAAAGCGGTCTTCGAAGACGACGGCGGCGGACATGTCGACGACGCGGACGCGCGCGGCTTTCGCGGCGGTGCGGAGCATGCCCCGGGCGACGGCCAGTTCACCGTCAGTGCAGGCGCAGGGGAGCAATTCCCAGGGCTGCTCTTCGCTGGGCGCGTACCAGGGCAGGTCGCTCAGGTCGCGATGGACTGTTTCGCCAAGAAAATCGAGCCACTTCTCGACGGTGGACGGGCAGTGGCCGCACAGCGCCGCGAAGCTGAGCACGCCTTCTTCCAGACGATTCAGGCCCGTTGAACGACTGTAGATTTTCTTTGAGTCGTTGACGGCCACGCGCCCGCGGCGTTGCGACACGCGGCGGCACACGGCGATGCGCAGTTCATGCCACAAGTCGGGAGGCCGGCGTCCCGGATCGGCATTTTCGATCGCCAGCACGACGCGGCCGATCGTCAGCGGCCCGAACAACGGTCCGTAACCCGCTTCATCGATGCCGGCGTAGATGAGCATTGTTGTTATCAGGAGCGATCTGAATGGGTGGATCGCAATGCGCCGACATGGCGGCACGCGCTTGATGTGGAGTCGAGCGACGTCACGAGTGAAGAGCGAGCGACGGAATGCCTTGTCCTTCTCGCGAAGCGACGCTTGAGGATCACCTGATTATTCCTGTCGTCTTCAATGACGTTCAACAACGCGAGTATAACGATGCTGCACAGGCGTTGTCCCCTTGCCCTACCCCTTCGTCGCTTCCCCTCCCACCTGCTCCCGCACCCTTCCCCACACCTCATCCACACTGACTTGGTCGATCAGCGATTGATCCTCCTTGTGCGCGCGGTAATTGAACTTGTGACCGTTCAATGCCGCCTCGGGGCGGACGACGGTTTCGTCGCGCCGGTAGGGGCCGACCTCGGCCGGGTCGGTCGGGCCGTAGATCGTGACGATCGGGCGCTCGAACGCCACGGCGATGTGCAGTGGCGCCGAGTCGTTGCACACCAGGAGGCTTGTGCGGCTCAGCAGCGCGAGCAACTGCCCGATGGTCGTCTCTGGGAAGAGGACCGTCGAGCTCAGCGTCGCGAGCTGCTTGACCTGCGCCCGTTCGCTCGGCGAGCAGAGGACGACGACGTGACGGCCCGCAATCCCGCTGTTCAGCAGGCGCCTGGCCACCTCGAGGAATTTCTCAATAGGCCAGCACTTGCAGAGCCATTTGGCCGTCGGTGCCAGGCATGCGAAGCGGCCGTCCGCGATCGCGTGCTCCTGCAGCCATCCATCGAGCCATCGGCTGTCCTCGTCGCCTGCGTACAGGCGCATGTCCCGCAGCGGCTCGTAGCCGGCGGCCTCGACCAGCCCGAGCATGCGATCCACGGTGTGCATCGTGCGCTCGACGGCGTGGCGGCGGTTGTATCCGAGCCACGCGAACTCGCGCGCGTTGGCGTAACCCACGCGCCGCGGCGCCGAGGTCAGGCGCGTGATCAGGCCCGAGCGGAACAGGCCCTGGAGATCGATCACCACGTCGTAGCGGCGCCGTCGCAGGTCGCCGAGCCAGCGCAGGGCGGGGCCCGCCGCGCGGCCTGTCTTCAGCGTGCGGCCGAGTTGGCGCCGCGGAAACGTCACGACCTCGTCGAGATCGGGGTGATGACGCACGGCGTCCGCGAAGTCGTCACGCACCAGCCAGTCGATGCGCGCCTCGGGCATCGCCCGACGCAGCGTAACCAGTGCCGGCACCGTGCGGCACACATCGCCCAGTGCCGTGGGGCGCACGATCAGCACGCGTTTCTGCCCGTCGTGACCGGCTGAATCCGCCATGAACGCCTCAATATAGCCCTCTTGCCGCGTATGACTTGCATTCGAACCTCCCACAATGGAAACTCTTATGGAAGGCAGGGCTGTGAAGCACCACGGTCCGAGGGGGGATGCGGCTGCACCGTACCCACGACGCCGCACGGTGGATAGGGGGGGGCCTCACGCGGCGCCGTTCGCGAAGTGTCCAGGAGGCATGCCTTGAGGGCCGGTCGCCGACAGGGCGACCGCGTTCGCACACCGCATCCAGGCGCTACCGACCCGACCGGCCGGGCCGGCTTTCCTCACGCCGGCCTCCGCCCGAACGGACACGCGCAGCAGGCGAAACCACCGGACAGTCCCATGGCCATCGCAGTCGTTTCCGACATCCACGGCAACCTCGATGCACTCCGGGTCGTCCTGGCCGATATCGACTCGCGCGGGATCGAGAAGATCTACTGCCTTGGCGACATCATCGGCTACGGGCCCGACCCCTGCGATTGTCTCGATCTGGTGATGGAGCGTTGTGAATGGTCACTGATGGGCAACCACGACTTCGCGGTCCTGTTCGAGCCCACCGCGTTCAACGCCAGCGCCGAAACCTCGGCGTTCTGGACGCGGCGGCAGCTCGATCTGGAAACCGACCCGGAGAAGCGCCGCCGCCGCTGGGAATACCTTGGCAACCTTCGGATTCGCGTACAGAACAGCCACATCTCGTGGTACCACGCCTCGCCGCGCCGACCGATTAACGAATACATCTTTCCCGACGACGTGATCACGGCGCCGACGAAGATGACGCAGATCTTCGACCGCATCGAGCACAAGTGTTTCGTGGGCCACACGCACATCACGGGCGTGTTCACGGACGAGCCGGACTTTTATCCGCCGCCTGACCTGGACGACTCCTACACCTTCAACGAGCACGAAAAGTGCATCGTGAACCCCGGCTCCGTGGGTCAGCCCAGAGACCGCGACCCCCGGGCCAGTTACGCTATTTTGAACGACAGCACGGTCGAGTTCCTGCGCCTGGAATACAACATCGACGCCGTTGTCGAGAAGGTTCGCAAGGCGCCGGAGCTTCACGATTTTCTGGGCCTTCGTCTGCTCGAAGGACGCTAGTACTACAACGCTACAACCGTGGCCAAACACACTTCCTCAGATCCGTCAACGTGATGTCTTTTGCGTGTAATTTGCGGATCGTCGTCTTGCGGTGACTCCGAGCGGCTCGGCAGTTTATTTCCTGCGTTACCACCAATTGCGCACTGATCGTCTCGGCCCGTTTGCGTGAATACCGGCCGCCGTGTGCCCAGATCGGTGCCAATTGCGACGTGGCGATTCGGACCTGACATATCGTCAAGTCCGGATCCCCCCCCCCGATGTTCCTGATGGAACTCCGCCATAAACAGGTGGCTGACACAACTGAGAATCAGATGGCGTTGGATCGAAAGATACCTTCGCACCTCAAAATGATCCATCCCAAGTTCACCCTTGCTGCCCTCGAACATCCGTTCAATTCGCCAGCGACTGAAGACCACCAACAGCAACGTTTCAATCGTTGTTTCCGCAGGAGCGTTACTGATGAAGTATTTTACATCGCTCGGATCAGACTCAGGCCTTGTCACCATCAAATGGTGAGGGGCAGTCGGAAGCCCGTCTTCGTCTTTCAACCAGGCTATGATCCGCTTTGCTTCAAAAATCATCGGACCTTTGCTGCCGTCCTTGACCCAATACTTTTCCCAAGGCTCCCGACGCATCACTGGTGAATACTTCAAGATGTTCCGCACGTCGGCCGTGGGGTT
>CAUZBA010000268.1:0-4975 GCA_963577635.1 Phycisphaerae bacterium | reverse complement strand
GTGCGCGATGAACCGCAGGCGGCGCTTCCCCACGACACCCGGGTCGAGTTGTTTGAGCGTCCCGGCCGTGGCGTTACGCGGATTGGCGAAGGGTTCCTCGCCGGCGTCACGGCGCATCGCGTTCAGCCGCTCGAACTCCGCGACCGGCATGTAGATTTCGCCGCGCACCTCGAGCGTCCCCGGCGACTTGCCCGTCAACGACAGCGGGATCGTGCGAATCGTGCGGACGTTGGCGGTGATGTCGTCGCCGCGGCGGCCGTCGCCACGGCTCGCTGCGAGGATGAGACGGCCCGATTCGTAGCGAAGACTCACGGCAACGCCGTCGATCTTGGGCTCGACCACATAATCGATCGCGACCGCATCGTCGTCGGAATCGGCTGTCTGCGGCGCGACGGACTTGACGATACGCCGATGCCACGCGATCAACTCGTCATGGTCGTACGTGTTGTCGATGCTGTACATCCGCTGCGCGTGCGTCACCGTCGTGAAGCCGTCAATCGGCTGTCCGCTGACTCGCTGCGTGGGCGAATCGGCCGTGACCAGTTCCGGGTGCTCATCTTCGAGTGCGGCAAGCTCCTGCATGATCCGGTCGTACGACTCGTCGGTGATTTCGCAGCTCGCGTCGACGAAATAGAGGCGGTTGTGCCGTTCGATCTGTTTGCGAAGCGACGCGATACGCGCAGCGGTCGAGGGGGACATGGGGGAATTATATTGGGAAATCAACGTAGAGAACGGGGGAAAGCGACGTAGGGGAAAGGCGAGAGGAACAAGGTGGCCAATCCGACACGCGGATGTCAATCGACGTAGAGGAACTCGCAGTCGAAGCGAACCAACTCCCGATCCATAACCCATCGTCGCTCCGTCGCGTAGTTTACCCGCCGCAGGCCGGTCGCTTTCTTTTCACCCCTTCATCGCGCGCCGCAGCGCCTCTTTCGCCGCGTGATTGCTCGTCTCAATAAGCGCCTTCTCGAGGATCTGCTCTTCCCCCCTTCGCTTAATGAGCCGAACGAGATTCTGCAAGTGGGCGCTGCGGTCGCGGGCAAATCGCGGGAAGGCGCTTTCCAACTCCTGCCTGGTGTACTTGGTCAGCGGATCGTGCAGTCCGGTCTGGGCCACCGCCCACGCGGTGAGGCTGCGCGGTTCGGTGCTGAACCGGTAGCTGTCGAGCGTCGCCTCGATCCGGCGCGCGAGGCTGAGGAACGGATCGTTCATCAACTCGGGCAGACGCCACAATTCGTGCTCTGAAGGTGACTGATCGAGCGTCGCCAGCCAGCCTCCGTTGCCGGAGGTTGTTGCACCGGCAGGATCCTGTGCCGTCCGTGAGGGTCCTGGTGATGGGTGATCGGTACGCATGGCCGTGTAGGTTTCCTTTGACATGAGCGGTGCCACGGCCGTATTCAGCGTGACACGCTCGCGATGGGTGAATCGAACAACAAGGCGTTGAGCGGTCTGGCCTTCGTGGTCAATGTTCGTCGCCTGGTCGACGACGCCATCGCCCCACTCGAGCCGCCGCGGATGTACAACCACGTCTCCTGGACTGAACTCGGCAGCGCCAGTCATAGGTCAATTGTGCCTTGAGGAGCCGCGTGCGCGGGTGGCTCGGCCGTCCGGGCAGGTCAATCGTGACGGTCACGACGAACTGCCGATTGAGTGTGGCCGGAGCGGTAAGCGTCTTGAGCCCCTCGACAATAGAGAGAGTATATAGCCGCCGGATCAGTTTATCAAATAGAGCAGAATCCAGAGTGGCCTATTCGTGCCGGAATTGCCGGACGTGCTGGTCTACATCGAGGCACTGCGGACCAGGGTTGTCGGCGGTGTGCTATACCGCATGCGCCTGGTGAGCCCGTTTGTCCTGCGAAGCGTGGAACCCGCGCCCGGCGATGTCGAAGGCAGGATCGTCACGGGGCCCTGCGCGTGTGGGACACCGCTTCGGGCGAATGCCGGCTCAATCTTGTGGACGCCTCGCGTGTGAACTGCGTGCAGCCGTGCCTCGACATGCGCCATCTGGTGTCGGGTGCCGAGGACGAAAAACTGCGAATCTGGGACATGGAGGACGGCCGGACGATCAACGTCATGAACGGCCACATCGGAGCAATCAACTCGGTGGCCGTGAGTCGGGACGGACGATTCGGTCTGACCGCCGGTGACGACAGAACGATTCGGATCTGGGATCTGGTCTCCGCGGAGTGCCTGCGGACGGTCGAAGCACACGAGGGATCGGTCACGTCGGTGGCCTTCAAGGGAAGCCTGCGCAAGGTGATCTCCGCAAGCTCGGACATGACCGCCGGGCTGCACACGTTAAAGATTGCATATCAGGCATTTGATTGATTGTTACCAACCGCTTCCGTCGCGCTTCGTTCCACAAATGCTCACCTCGAGGCCCAGGGACGCGGCCATGCTGGCCTTCGTAAGCATGGCCTGATCCGCTGTCGCGGCGCTTCTGGCATATGCGACGTGGATGTGGTTGGCCTTGTGACGGCCCATCATCTGGTCGCGGCTCGTGCCGTAGGTCACCGCGTGCATGATGGGCCACTGCGGCGTGGTCAGTTTCCACCGGCGCTGCGTCTCGGCATTGGGCAGTTTCACGACGCCGGCGCGTCCCAGATCCATCTTGAGCTTGTCGCCCTCGATGAAGATTCGCGACCAGACGATCTCGCCCGGGTGGGCGATGCCTCTGAGAGTCGATCCGCCGTTGGGGAAATACATGGCCGGTTGCCGGTGCCCGTCGGAGCCGCGCCATCCGCCGATGTGGTGCGCCGGCGGCGCTGAGCCGGAGATGAGCAGCACCCACACGTAGTCCGCGACGGTTTGCGATTGATCCCAGTCGCCCCAGCGAATGTCGTGCAGCGTGTTCTCGGGCGGCTGCCCCAAAGCCTTATGCACGCGGTAGGTCATCAGTGCGTCGAGGCCGGCGCACTCATCCACCTCGTTGAAATGAGGCAGCGGCCGGCCCGCGTAGAGGACGCGCCGGCCGTCACGCGATCGCACCGGCGGCCGGCTACCGTTGTTCAGCGTGCCCTCGACGAGGTCCGAGGCGGGCAGCAGATCCTTCAGACCCTGCTGGTATTGAATCCCGATCGCATCGCAGCCGAAATCGTCGGCAATTCTCACGGCAGCGATGTACATCTTGCACTGCAGCAGGATCTGGGCGGCAGTGAGGTCGGTCTTGTGCTTCGGGCCGGTGTGGAACGTGAAGCCCTTCTGCTCCATCCAGCGGCGCACCGCGCGTGCCTCCCGGTCCGCGACCTGCATCGTCTCGTAATAGAGGGCCGACTGGCTGAGCCGTTCCTTGTAAACACCCAGGGGGTTGAGCAGGTGGTCGGGGATGATCGCGTTGAACATGCCCATGCAGCCCTCGTCGAAGACGCCCATGATGGCTTTGTCGCGGCGCAGCGTCCCGGCCAACTGCTCACCGATCCGGCGCGGCTTCGATGAAACCTTAATGTCCTGAAACGGCCTCACGTGAGCGGTCCGGTGCGTGCACCTGCCGGTGCGCAGCCATCGCCCCAGGCGCGAGGTGAAGTACTTGTCCTCGAACCGTTCGCTCCAGAGCGACGAATACTTCACGCCAGCCTTCGTCAGCGACCCGTTGAGGTTGAGCAGCCCCACGAGGCCCGGCCACGTCCCCGACCAGTTGCCCACCGTGAGCAGGGGGCCGCGATGGCTGATCAGACCGTGCAGCAGGTGCTGCGAATACTGCCAGACCGCCTCGGCGACGATCAGGGGCGCGTCGGGATCGACCCTTCTGAAAATGGCCATCCCCTCCTTCTGTGAATCGATGAATCCATGCTTCGCGGCAGCCTTATACGGGTGGGCTCGAACCACGCGGTAGCCGAACGAGGCGACGGCATCGCCCAGCGCCGATTCCATCGCCTTCTGCTGCGCCCAGCACGTCCGGTTGGCCGACAGACGCATGTCGCCGTTGGCCACGAGCTGCACCTGTTTCTTTCCGAGCCTGCGCGTGGTTGCGGTCCTCTTGCCGTTGCTTGCAGTCATCGACGAAGCCTCCGTGGAATTGGTTGTCCGGAGTTTCGCACGTTTCTGTAGCGCTGTCGAGCGCTGCCTGAGCGCCCTGGATTTACAATGAACCGATGCCCGGCCCTGACGAGAAATCCAAGGCCCTGCTGGCCAAGGCGCGGCAACTGCCCCGGGTCCCCGGCGTCTACCTGATGAAGGACGCGCAGCAGCGCGTCATCTACGTGGGCAAGGCGTCGTGCCTGCCCGATCGCGTCTCCAGCTATTTCGTTCCCTCGGCCGCCAGCGGCGCGAACCTCGGGCCCAAGAAGCAGCCGATGCTCGATCTGATCGAGGACTTCGACGTCATCGAGTGCGAGGGCGAGTGGGAAGCGCTGCTTACCGAGAACCGCCTGGTCAAGGATATCCACCCGCGGTTCAACGAGCGTCTCACCGACGACAAGACATTTCCCTATCTCGTCGTAACGATGCGTGACGAGTTTCCGGGCGTGTTCATCACGCGTGAGCCGACGAGAACTGAATTCCGCGGGGCCAGGGTGCTCGGGCCGTTCACCAGTGTGTACGCCCTGCGCGAAGCCGTGCAGCTGCTCCAGAGGGTCTTCAAGTTTCGGACGTGTCACCTGGACATTCGCGACGACGATGCGTCGCGGGTCCGCTTTCGACCGTGCCTGCTCTACGCCATCAAGCAGTGCACGGCTCCCTGTGCCGCGAAGATCAGCGTGCCGGATTACCGCGCGGACATCGATCGGTTTGTCCAGTTTCTCGAGTCGAAACGCAGCAGCATGCTGCGGAAGATGAAAAATGATATGGCGGCCGCCGCCGGCAGGCTCGAATTCGAAAAGGCCGCGGTCCTTCGAGACCAGATGCGGGCCATCGAGAAGCTCGACGAGCGCGGCAAACGCCGCGACGGGTGGCAGCCGGAAACCGAATCGTTCCACGTTGATCCGAAAAAAGGCCTCGAGTCGCTGCGACGGGCGCTGGGTCGCGACGAGCCGATCCG
>CAUZBA010000267.1:0-4978 GCA_963577635.1 Phycisphaerae bacterium | reverse complement strand
GGCCCTGAAGCGGATCGAAGACTGGCTCATCGATCGCACCGAGCGATCGGATGGTCTCGGGGCTATCTTTCCGCCCATGGTGTACATCCT
Source organism: Phycisphaerae bacterium (assembly GCA_963577635.1). Classification (GTDB taxonomy): domain Bacteria; phylum Planctomycetota; class Phycisphaerae; order Phycisphaerales; family Phycisphaeraceae; genus CAUZBA01. The sequence continues at coordinate 4,888 of CAUZBA010000267.1, read as the reverse complement.
CATTGCCCTGCAGTGCCTCGGATACCCGAAGAACCATCCCAAGGTGACCGAGGCCCACAAGCAGTTGAGCGACCTGATGATCCACGACGAGATGCAGGATCACACACGCATCCAGCCCTGCTTCAGCCCCGTGTGGGACACGGGGCTTGCGGCGTACGCCCTGACCGAGGCGGATCTGAACCAGAGCCAGGAAGCCATGCGGCGATGCGGTCAGTGGCTGATCGAAAAGGAGTGCCGCGAGCCGGGTGATTGGGTGGCCCGAGTGCGTCAACCCGTAACACCCAGTGGATGGTTTTTCGAGTTCAACAACGGGTTCTATCCCGACGTTGACGACACCGCGATGGTGGCCATGGCGCTGAAACAGATCGGTGGTAAGGACGCCATGGCCGCGGCGCGGCGCGGCGTCGACTGGGTCCTGGCCATGCAGAACGGCGACGGCGGCTGGGCCGCTTTCGATCGCACCGAAGAGCGACCGATCCTCGAGCACGTCCCGTTCGCCGATCACAACGCGATTCAGGACCCGTCCTGTGCGGACATCACCGGAAGAACGCTCGAGTGCCTGGGCCATCACGGATTCGCGCCGGATCATCCCCAGGTCCGCAGCGCCATCAACTTCCTGCGACTGAAGCAGGAGCCCGAGGGATCATGGTTCGGCCGCTGGGGCGTGAACTACATCTACGGAACGTGGCAGGCACTCTGCGGGCTCAAGACGGTCGGGCAGGACATGACCGAACCTTGGGTGCAGCGGGCCGGGCGCTGGCTGCACAGCGTGCAGAACAGTGACGGCTCTTTCGGCGAATCCGCCGACACCTACGAGCACCGAGACCGAATGGGCCGCGGCCCGGCCACTGCCAGCCAGACCTCATGGGGCACGATGGGCCTGATGTCGGTATACGGGGTGAAGGACAACTCCGTACTTCACGGCGTGCAGTGGCTCTGCCGGACGCAGGACGAAATCGGCTCGTGGGTCGAGCCCTGGTGGACCGGTACCGGATTCCCACGCGTTTTCTATCTGCGGTATCACCTCTACAGCCTCTACTTCCCGGTGATGTGCATCGGCCGCTGGCTGAGATTGCAAGGGAAGTTGTAGCGCGGCCCGCTGCGACTCGCGCGACCGGAGAGTCGCGCACTAGAGCGGTTTGGATCCAAACGTAGCGTCCTGAACTGGCTACCGCCGCGCCTGGATTTATCGTGCTGCATCGACGACCTGCAGCGGAGTCGCCGGCTTCGCCCTCCGTGCCAAACTTTCTTCGCCGACGCTCAAGACGCTACGTTTGGATTCAAAACGCTCTACTTCGCCGAGACGTCTCCCGACGCGTCGCGCTCAAACACCTCCAGCGCTTCTTCGATCGTGAAGGCGCCGTCGTACAGCGCCCGCCCCACGATGGCACCGTGAATTGGCAACTGTCGCAGTTGCTTCAGGTCGTCCAGCGACGAAACGCCACCCGATGCGATCACGGGAACGTCGGTCGCTTCGGCGACGCGGCGTGCAGATTCGAGGTTGGGTCCTTCCATGATGCCGTCGGCCTTGATGTCGGTGTAGACGATCGCGCCCAGCGACGTTCCGCTGACGTTGCGGGCCACGGCGACGGCGTCCATGTCGGTCTGCTGTTCCCACCCCTTGATCGCCAGCATGCCTTCCCGGGCGTCGAGGCCCAATACAAGACGATCGCCGTACGCGCTGCGGTCGATCAGTGATTGAAACCAGGTCCAGTTCGTCAGCGCCGCGGTTCCGAGTACGACCCGCCGCACACCGGATTCCAGCAGACGCTCGATCGACGTTTCGTCTCGGACACCGCCGCCGACCTCGACGTTCAACGTCGTTCTGTCGCAAATCGCCGAGATGACTTCGAGGTGCTCGATGCGACCGCTGCGTGCCCCGTTGAGGTCCACCAAGTGCAACCAGGTGGCGCCGGCCTCGGCGTATCGTCGTGCCTGGTCCAACGGGTCGGTCTCGTACGTCCACTGCCGGCTGTAGTCGCCCTGCGCTAGGCGTACGACCTTGCCGTCACGAAGATCGATTGAGGGGTAGAGGTGCATAGGTTGGTTCACAAGAGTGCCAGGGGCGCGGGTGTTCTTGTGTGGTTTGGTGACTGGTCACGATATCAGGCCGGCGACGGAGTGACGGAGGCGTGATGCAACTTCGTTGCGACTTTGATTGGCGGGCCGGAATCCAGCTTCGGTTAAACACGTGCGCCCTTCGTCGCACCGTCGCTCCGTCGCTCGTCCAGATGCATCACAACGTCACCGTGAATCGTGCTCGCTCCCATATGCACGTACGCGCGGATCCTCGCCGTTCTTTGAGTGCATCTTTGCCCAGCGCACGTAATCACGAGGGATGCGTTCCATGTCGTGTGCCTCGGTCTCATTGACCTCGCGCACGATCCGGCCGGGTACGCCCATGACCATCATGCCGTCGGGCACCTCCATCCGCGGCGGGACGACGGCGCCGGCGGCGATCAGGCAGTTGCGGCCGATCCGGCTGGATCCGAGGACCACCGCCCCCATGCCGATGAGCGAACCGTCACCCACCGATCGCCCGTGGACGATCGCGCCGTGGCCAATGGTCACGTTGGATCCGATCGTGTTGGGCACGTCGTCGTCGCAATGGATCACCGCGTTGTCCTGGACGTTCGTGTTCTGCCCCACGCGCACCGAGGCCACGTCGCCACGAATGCTGACCCCGTACCAGATGTTGGCGTTCGCCCCGAGTTCCACCTCGCCCACGACGCGGGCGGTGTCGGCGATGTAGGCGGCACCCATGAACTGGATGGTCATTAGGTACCACTGGCGCCGATGGCAGTTAATTGCGTGTCTGACGACGACAGGGCAAAAGAGCAAGAGAGCAAGAGAGCAGGGAAAAGGAGCCGGACCACTTTCCGCTTTCCTGCTCTCTTGCTCTTCCGCTCTTTTGCTCTAGATCTTTCCATGGCGGCAAGACTCCATTTCACATCAAACTGTAGTCGGCGCAGCTTCCACTGGTATCAGGTCCGGCTCGGCCGACCCGCGCTGCCAGACGTCGTGGGCGCGCAGGTCGTCGCGCGATTCGGGATGATCGGTGCGCGTGTGCGTGCCGCGCGTCTCTCGGCGCCTGTGCGCGGCACGGGTGATCAGGGCGCCGACAAGCAGCAGGTTCTGCACCTCCCAGCCGGATCGGTCGTCGAAGATCTTGTCCAGGGTGTACCGGGCCCAGAAGTCGAACATCTCGGCGACCTCTTCGAGTCGGTCCCCGGTTCGGTTGATCCCCACGTGACGCCACATGACGCTGCGCAGGCTCGATCGGACATCGGCAAGATCGAGCACCGATCGCGCCGACGGGCGGATGTCAGAAACGATCTTCAATGGCGAAGCCGTGGCGTCCGTGCACATTTCTTTGCAGGTGTCCCCGGTGATCTGGCCGAACACGAGACCTTCCAGCAGACTGTTGCTGGCCAGCCGGTTGGCGCCGTGCAGACCGCTGCTGGCGACTTCGCCGCAGGCGTACAGTCCGTTGATGTTCGTGCGGCCATGATCATCGGTCACGACGCCGCCGACCATGTAGTGAGCGGAAGGGTAGATCGGGATCCGATCCTTGCCCGGATCGATGTCGAAGTTCTTCAACAGGGCAAAAATTCCCGGGAATCGGCGGGCGAACGACTCCGTGCCCAGGTGGCGGCAGTCCAGATAGACGTGTGTGAATCTCGTTTTGGCTGTTTGGGCAATGATGGCGCGGCAAACCACGTCGCGCGGCGCCAATTCGCCGCGTGAATCGTATTCGCCCATGAAGCGGTCGCCGTTTCGGTCTATCAGGTGTGCCCCCTCGCCGCGCACGGCTTCGCTGATCAGCAAACGCGACGCGCCAGCAACATACAGGGTGGTCGGGTGGAACTGAACGAAAGCCATGTCGGCCAGGCGTGCGCCGGCGCGGTAGCCCATCGCCAGGCCGTCGCCGGTCGCCGCCGCAGGGTTCGTGGATTCTCGATAGACTTGGCCGCACCCGCCACCGGCGAGAATCGTGGCCCGGGCCCAGATGACCTGTAACCCGTATTTCGGGTGGTGCGTGATCGCCCCCAGGCAGTGAGGCGGCGCCCCGTCATCCGTGATCAGATCCAGCACGAAACAGTGGTCGAACAGGCGCACGTTGTCGCATTGCTGCACGCGTTCGGCGAGGACCTTGGTGAGCGAACGACCGGTGGCGTCTCCGGCGCTGTGCACGATCCTTGATCGGCTGTGGCCGCCCTCGCGCCCCAGGGCCAGCCCGTTGCCCGAGGCGGAGTCCGCGTCGTCGGCCAGATCGAATGCCATGCCCCACGCCCGCAGTTCTTCGATGCGCGGGGGCGCCTGTTCCACGACCAGGCGCACGATATTTTCGTCGCAAAGGTCGCCACCGGCGGTCACCGTGTCCCGGACGTGTGCGTCGAACAGATCGTTCGGGTCGAGGACCGCGGCAATTCCGCCCTGGGCCCAATAGGTGTTCGAATCCTTCAGGTCGCCCTTGTGGGCGACGATGATTTCGCTGTGTCGCGACGCCGCCAGCGCGGCCCGCAGCCCGGCCACGCCCGCACCCACCACGAGCACGTCGGTGAAGATTTGCGGCAGCAGCGTCGCACGAAAGGGGATCAGGTAGCGACGTTCGTCGAAGACGCAGTGCATGGGTTAAGAAGAGAGCGACGTAGCGACGTAGCGACGTAGCGACGAAGGGCGCAAGCGTGGAAACAACACCATCGCGCTGGAATCGCAGCGATCTGGACGGCAGACGCGACAGGACATGGAAGGCGAATCGCGACCGAGAGACTCTTCCCTTCGTCGCTCCGTCGCTCCGTCGCTCCGTCGCTTTCCTTTCATATCATTTCCGCTTCAGACGACTTGCTCATTCCAACACTCCCTGACCGCGAAACGTCACGCTTGG
>CAUZBA010000266.1:0-4985 GCA_963577635.1 Phycisphaerae bacterium | reverse complement strand
TAGACCGTGCGAGTGCAGCACGGTGAGCGATGTGGCGGCAAGCGCCGCCAGAGTGACAAGGAAGACGCCGGCGGCCGCGAGCCCGTTCCCGCCCGCGTTAGGTACTCGCATACTGGACGACGGCGCTGATTTCTCTGCATCGTCTGCCATATCGTTTGGACAAGATCACTTGCATCGTGCCGCCGCACGGCGACCGCGCCAGGCGGACATGAGGTAGCCCAGAGCGAAGATCATCAAGAGCATCACCGCGGCCGCGCCGAGGCGCTTGGGCCGGCCGACAATCTCCCAAAGCCGTATCCATTGCGATGATGCCGTGGATTGGTTGGATTCATGCCAGAACTGCGGAGTGAATTTCCTGGAAGAGGTTTCACCCAACGTTTCGACGTGGACCTTCCAGTCCGCGCCGTCGACGGTGACGTAGAGAAAGTTGTCGAATTGCAGGGACAGCATTCGGCTCGGCAACCGGTGGCGGGCATGCACGACGGCGTCTTCGGCTGGCGCGCTCTCGATCGAACCCTGGAAATAATCGACGCCGTCACGGTTGACGTGCGAAAACTTCATGGGCCCGTACTCGCCGCTGAATACCGCCCTCACCTTTCTGTCGACGAGCAGCGGATGGACGGTCTTCCACCAGGCCGCACCCGACTTCCACCACAGCAGGTGATGGAGGAACACAAAGGCGTGATCGTACGACTCGGCATCCGCTAGGTGGCGTTTGATGAACTCGATCTGGCCTGCGCCGATGTCCCGATGGCCTCCCCACTGCCCCGTGTCACCTTCCTGCGGCACGTCGGTGCTGTTCAACAGCAGCAGCCGAACCCGCCCGACGGTTACCGCCCGGACCAGGTCCCCGTAGCGATTCACGTAGATGTCGCGCGTCGTTGGATCGTGGACGTCGTGACTGCCCGGAACCCGATAGGACGGCACCGCAAGCTCGGCGAGCCAGGCGTCAAGCGCGTCCCATTCAGCTTCTACGGATTTCGCGATGGGGGTGTCAGCGTGAGTGTCACCGTAAATCATGTCGCCGGTGAGCACGACGAAATCGGGTTTCACGACCCGGACCTCCTCCAACAGCTCACCCATGAGATAGTTCGGTCGTCCCGCGTCGCCGCGCAAATGGCCAAGGACGGCGAAAGTGACCGGTGGCTCCGCGCGGGCTTCAACCGCCACCGCCGCAATGAGCCACGCGATCAAGCAGACCGTTTTGCCGACCCGAAGGAGCGCGCGGCCACGGTCACCGCGAGACGGCGACGATAATCTACAACGCAAAACGTTCAAATGAAACGAACCTCAATGGAAATGGCGGCAGTTCCACACCGGGCCAGGTTCTGTCCGACGGATCGGCCATGGGCCGAAAATCGAGCGAAGCGTTCACGGGCAAGGAGGCCAAAGGGGTCCCCGTTCGCAATCGTTCGCGAATGAGGACCCCGAACCTGGCGATACCGCTGAGTCTCGGCGATGCAGGCCGACGCCGCCAGCGGACGCTGTCCGCCAGTACTGGCGGATCGACGCCTGGCAGATCCGCCAGACAGAGCCTCGAGCGGATCAGGTGGCGGCAACGTCGTAGGTGTCACCCGAGTTGAACAGATCGTCAAGATTCGGCGTGCCCCTTGCCACGCGGGCCACCTCGATCTGCTGGTTCAGCAGATCCTCATAACAGTCGTCTTTGATCGCGTAGTACACGCCCATCGGTTCGGGAAACTCCGGATGCGTCATGCGGCTCAGGAGAAACGCGAGACTCTCATCCTGCTCGTCGTGAAAGAGAAGATCGTCCTCCCTCACGCCTTTGCCCAGTTCGACGACCTCCAGTTTGTGATCGCCGCGGAGCCGGACACCCTTGTTACGATTCTTTCCAAAGATCAGCGGCTTGCCATTCTCGAGCCGGACAATGTGGTCCTCCTTGCTGTCCTTGTCCGTTGCGAAGTCAAAGGCTTTGTGGTTAAAAACGTTGCAATCCTGATAGATCTCGATGAACGAAGCACCCTTGTGCCTTGCCGATCGCTCGAGTACTTCGTCAAGGTTCTTGTCGACGTCGATGCATCGCGCCACCAGGCTCGCTTCCGAAGCCAGTGCCAGGGAAAGCGGGCTCAGGGGAAGGTCGATCGAACCCATCGGCGTCGACGGGGTCTTCTTCCCCTCCTCGCTCGTGGGCGAATACTGCCCTTTGGTCAACCCGTAGATCCGGTTGTTAAAGAGCAGAATGTTGACGTTGACGTTGCGACGAAGGATGTGCATCAGGTGATTGCCACCGATGCTCAGTCCGTCGCCGTCGCCGGTGATGACCCACACGTCCAACTCGGGATTAGCGACTTTCACACCGGTGGCCAGCGCCGGCGCCCGGCCGTGGATCGAGTGGAACCCGTAGGTGTCCATGTAATAGGGAAACCGGCTGGAGCAGCCGATACCCGCCACGAACACCGTATTCTCCCGCTTGGCGCCGATCTTCACCAGGATCTTCTTCATGTGATTCAGGATCGCATAGTCGCCGCACCCGGGGCACCAGCGGATGTCCTGGTCGGAGGCGAAGTCCTTGGCAGCAAGTACGGGTATAGGGCCGGCAGTCATGGCTTTGGCTTTCCTTGTTCCGAGGTTCAATCCCCATCGCGAAACATCCGGGCTAGGCGCCCGAGCGGCTGGTCAGGTCGTATTCCTGGTTCTCCAAGCTGACGCGGTGGTCCCGGGCCAGAAGAAAATCGCGGTCACCAAAGGCGTCGTCAAGCATCAGCTCGATCGCATCCTTGATCTCTTCGACAAGAAACGGCTTGCCTTGAATCTTATTCACGCCGCGGGCATCCAGCAGGAATCGAGCCCGAATCAGCATCCGCAACTGGCCCGTGTTCAATTCCGGAACCAGAACTTTTCGATATTGCCGCAACAGATCACCCAGATTGCGCGGCATCGGATTCAGGTGCCGCAGGTGCGCGGCGTCAACACGTTTGCCTTCGTCGCGGGCGCGCTGCACGGCCGTCGTAATCGCACCGTACGTGCTGCCCCAACCCAGGACCAGCAGGTCTCCGCTGCCCGCACCGTCAACTTCGATTGGCGGAATCGTACCAGCCACCCGCTGCACCTTCTCGTGACGAATGACGGTCATGAGCTGGTGGTTGTCCGGATCATAGCTGACGTTGCCGGTGACGTTTTCTTTTTCGAGTCCGCCGATGCGATGTTCGAAACCCGGCGTGCCGGGCAGCGCCCACGGCCGGACCAGATTCTCATCGCGAGCGTACGCGCTGAACGCCTGGGGGTCGGTCGGGTGGGTCACGGAAATCTTGTCGAGCGAGTCGGACTTTGGAACACGCCAGGGCTCGGCGCCCTCTCCGAGGTAACCGTCGCTGAGAATGATGACCGGCACCATGTGCTGCATGGTGATACGAACCGCCTCGATGGCGACCTCGAAGCAATCGGCGGGCGATCTTGGTGCCAGCACCACCACCGGAGAGTCGCTGTTGCGACCGTACAGAGCCTGAAGCAGATCCGCCTGTTCCGTCTTGGTGGGAAGTCCCGTGGACGGACCTCCGCGTTGAACGTTGATCACGATCAACGGCAGTTCCGTGACCACCGCAAGATTGACCGCCTCGGCCTTGAGTGCCAGCCCCGGCCCGGAGGTGCCGCAGACACCAAGTTGCCCCGCGAAGGAAGCCCCGATTGCCGCGCACACGGCGGCGATCTCATCCTCGGCCTGGAAGGTCTTGACCCCGAACGAGCGCATCGCGGCCAGGCTGTGCAGAATGCTGCTGGCCGGCGTGATCGGATAGCTGCAGTAGATCAGGTCCTTCTCGGCGAGCTTCGTCCCCGTGATCAGCCCCATGGCCAGCGCTTCGTTTCCGGTCACCTTCCGGTATTTACCCGGCGCGACCTTGGCCTTGGCCACGTGGTAGCGGACCGGAAACATTTCGGCCGTTTCACCGAAATAGTATCCGGCCTTCAAGGCCGTGGTGTTCGCCTCCACGACCTTCGGAAGATTTTTGGTCCGGCCATAGTATTCGTTGAAGAAGTTGATTGTCGTGTCCATCGGCCGGTCATACAGCCAGTAGACGACGCCAAGGGCGAACATGTTCCTCGACTGACCGATGGCCTTGGCTCCGAGGCCGAGGTCCGCGAGTGTCTTTTCGTTCAATCGCGTGATGGGCACGCGGTAGATCTTGTACTTCTGGGTGTATTTCTCGTCGTCGAGCGGGTTGTAACCTTCGCTGTAACCGGCCTTGCGGAGGTTGACCTTGTGGAACTCGTCTTCGTTGACCACGACGATGCCGCCGGTTTCCACGTCATCGATGTGGGCCTTGAAGGCCGCGGGGTTCATCGCGATCAGCGAGTTGACCTGATCGCCGGGGGTGTGGATGTCGGAATCGGCAAAGTTTATCTGAAATGCGGAGACACCCGCAACAGTGCCCGCCGGCGCTCGAATCTCCGCGGGAAAATCGGGAAGGGTCGCGATGTCGTTGCCGGCAGCGGCCGATGTTGAGGTGAACTGTCCCCCCGCCTTTTGCATCCCGTCACCCGAATCGCCCGCAAACCGAACCACCGCGGCGCTGACGTTGATGTCGCGAACGCGACCGGCCGTATGCTTGGGTTTATCGGTCCCAACAGCCATGGTGGCGTACTCCTCACCCGCTGCGGGCGCGGCTGCCTGGCGTGGCGTGACCCGGCACTCGGGGGCCTTGTTGCCTAATGCAATTAGGCAGCAAGAGATCCTGTGGTTCGTATGTTCTCATCCGTTCGGGGTCCCGTGCGTTTCACCCGACTCGCGTGGACCGAAATTGTAGGCCCGGCCGGCATTACCGACAAACTATCCCTGCGTGCATCCGCCAATTTATCATTAATATCATATCGACCAGATCGTTCGCGCCTTGTGAACACGGTCCGCCCAGATTTCCAAGATCCTCGCATGCCGCGACGCCTGCCCCGAAGTTTCTATCGCCGCGATCCGCAAACGGTCGCCAGAGCACTGCTCGGCCATAGGCTTGTCCGTCAGGTTGATGGACGTC
>CAUZBA010000265.1:0-5012 GCA_963577635.1 Phycisphaerae bacterium | reverse complement strand
GCCGGTGGCAATCCGATTATCAGGGAACGACTCCGAAATGAGTCTTTCCATCCCTTCAAGCTTCCCGCCTCCTTTCCCGCCTCCTTTATACCTCATTTGGCTGATAAATCAAGGCGATCCGGGGCCTAGTACTTTAATTTATAAGGACTTGCGGTTTATCGGAAGTACCGCAGAACTTATCGGACGTCCGACGTGGCCACAGGTTACCGGTCGAAGACGTCCTCGAGATCTTCGATTCTGTCATGGGCGCGCACGCGCACCGTTTCGGGCACGATGATCGAATCGAGCGTGACTTCCCCGCGCGAGAGCACAACGTCGCGGATCTGGACCAGGCCCAGCAGAGCTCCGCCTTAGTCGGTGACGTACACGTACTGAACGTCGTATTCCCGGTACGCCTCGGCGTTGTCACGCAGGTCCTGGAGGACTTCGCCGGCCTGCCGGTCGCTGCGGTAGGCCAGGTATTCTCTGATCATGATGCCGCCGGCGGTGTCCGGCTCGTACCCGGCGAGGCGCCGCGCGTCGCTGGCCTCGGCCGGATCCATGTGTTCGAGGATCGCTTCGGCGTCGGCGTCCGGCAGCTCGACGAGGATGTCCGCTTGGTCGTCGCTGTCCATCTCGTCGACGATGGAGGCGGCGCCCTGCGGAGGAAGCTCTTCGATCAGGTCGGCGGCCTGCTGTCCGCGAGGTGTTCGATGAGCTAGGCGGCCAGCTCCGGACGGATGGCGGTGAGCAGCCGTTTCTGGTGCTCCAGGTCGATGCGGTTGAGCGTGTAGGCCGTGTCGCTCGGCGCCAGCAGGTGCAGAAAGTTTTCGAGCTGCGCGACATCGCCGGAGTCGAGCATCTGCTCGATCTGTTCCCACCCGGCGATGTAGGTCGTGCGGTCGGTCAAAGCTCGGCAGCCATGATGAATTCCCGCCCCGTCCATTGGCTGAACCAACTGTCCAGCGCGGCCGCCAGCTCATCGTCGCCCATGGGTGTCACATCGGCGGTCGACGCGATTGCGTCGCCGACGGTCCGGCCGCGCTGAAGTGATCCCAGCAGAATGTATTGCGGCAGGCTCAAATCGTATCGATGCACGACATAGTCGCGTCGCGTCACGGCGAGCCACCGGTCGGCCGGTTCGGGGATGGGTAAATCCTGCTGGGGCTTTGAGGCCAGCGCCCGCGTGTAGTAGCCGTTGACCGGGTATCGAAAGCTCATCAGGCGCAGGCACGGCGCCGTGACCAGGCGGGCGTGCGGCCAGGCGCCGGGCGCGATCGCACGCCAGTCGGCCGCATTCATCGGCATTTGCTTCTCGAGTCCGGGCCCGTCGAAGACCTGCTCGATGGTCCATTCGAGCCGGACCAGGTCGATCAGGAAATCTGCCCAGTCGGCGCCGTCACCGGGACGCGGCGGACGGGTCTGTTGCAGGTGGTCGGCGAATCGATCGCCCAGCAGGCTCAGCGTGTAGCTGCCCGAGGGGCAGGCCCGGAGGTATTCCACGGCAAAGTCGTGGAACAGTTCGTGGCCGACCGTGCGACGGAACACGGGAAAGGTTTCGCCCAGGCATTCCGTCAGGCGGGCGTAGTATGCGTTGGCGTAGATCGAAATGCGGTCCCTGGCGCTGAGATTCTTCGACCGGAGGATCACTTTCTCGAGTTCCCCGGGCCGCAGGACGATCAGTTCCTGCGCGTCGGCGGATTCAACGCCCTCGTCCACGCCGGCGGGGTGGGTCACCACGGACTGGAACCAGCGTTGGATGACATCGAGCTCAGGCATCACCGCACTTCCGCCACGACGTGGTGAAGCGGATGCGGCACCCACGCCGCGTCGTCGCGGCGTGGGTCGACCCGGGGCGCGTCAATCTCCGCCGCCGGCACGGACGCGACCGGTTCGGCGCACGACTTTTTGAAATCACGGGCCTTGAGCACCTCCGCGTGCAGGACGGGAAACGGCGGAATTCGCGCGTCCCACTCGAGCAGGGTGGAGACGCCGCCGGTCAACTCGTGGGCAAGACGGTACAGCTGCCAGACCGGGTCGATCACGTGGTCGTCGTGCGTGTCGATCAGGTGAGTGCGGTAATTGCTGTGGCCGGCCAGGTGGAATTGCACGATGCGATCGTGCGGCAACGCGCGGATGAACTCGACCGGATCGATGTCGTGGTTGAAGCTTGTGACGTACACGTTGTTGACGTCGAGCAGCAGGCCGCAGTCGGCCTCCTCGGCGACGCGTGCCATGAACTGCCACTCGGACATCGTCGAGTCGGCGAACGTCACATAGCTTGAGGGGTTCTCCATGACGATCGGACGCTCGAGCGTGTCCTGCACCATGCGGATTCGATCGACGACGTGCTTCAGCGTCCGTTCGTTGAATGGGATCGGCAACAGATCGTGCGTGTTGCGCCCGGCGACGCCCGTCCAGCAGACGTGGTCGGAGACCCAGAGCGGCTTGACGTCGCGGGCCAGTGCCTTGAGCTTGCGAAGGTATTCGAAGTCGAGCGGGTCGGCGGAGCCGATGGAAAGCGACACGCCGTGCATCACGATCGGGTAGCGCTCGGCGATCTGCTCGAGCACGTACCGCGGCCGGCCCTGTGAGTCCATGTAGTTTTCGGAGATGATCTCGAACCAGTCGACCGGCGGGTTGTGCTCCAGGATGTAGGGGAAGTGGACGCTACGCAGACCCACGCCGAGACCCACGTCGGGATGTCCAAGTCGCGACGGAGTCATTCGAATGTTCTTCACCCTGAAAATTCGCTGTGCGCCGCAGTGCGCATCGAAGCGGTGCTGATCAACCCGCGGGCGCGTCGCCGAACTTTTTGCCCGCCTTGGTCATGGCGGCTTCGAAGTTCTTGCGGGCCGTAGTCCAGGTCTTGGCCTTCAGCGGCACGCCGCACTCGCCCTTGCCTTTGCAGGCATTCTCGCCGGCGTGCTCGCCGCAGCCGCCCCGTCCCTTGCACTCGTTGTGCCCGGTGCAACTGTGCTTCTCGGCCGTGGCACAACCGCCAAGGCCGGCACACTCGTTGTCGCCCCCGGCCCCCTGTCCCTTGCAGGTGTTCATCCCTCGGCAGATGTGCGGCTCGGAAAGAAGGGGGTTGTCACCGCCGGCTGTGGCGACGCTGGTCTGGGTTCCGCTTTCTTCACTGGAGCAGGCGGTGAGCATCGACCCGCTCAGCGCCCCGCCGAGGGCGGCCAGTGACAGCTTGTGAAAGTCGCGTCAGCTCAGGTTCTCGCGTGTCATGCGGTGCACCTTTCCTATATATAAAGGTGTCGTTTGACGATCGATGGACAACAGCCACCGTGGAGGCCCTATTCCATCACCTGGGGTGTTCGCGGTCAATAGGGCGCGTCCACCGGGGCGGCCGCGCAGTCGCAAGTGGCGAGAGTCGACGGCCTCAACAGCGGCACGCTATAGTCGGGAGGATGGGCGTGGCGCATAGAATATATTGTAAAGTGTGATTATGATGTCGCTTACACCATTAATCCCGCGGCGGCGGGACCGGTCGGCACGGCGCCAGGAGGCTCGATGAGATGGTGTATCGGCTGGCGGTTCTGCACGTGGCTCCTTGCAGTGATCTCGTGCGTCGGGGGGTGCGGCGCGTCGCCGCGATCCGGCGCGGGTGTATCCGTCTGGGTCGCGAACAAGATGGTCAAGGGCTACCGCCCGCGGCCGACGCTGGTGATCGAACACCACACGCCGCCCGCCGCCAAGTTCCCGGCGATCGATGTGCACTGTCACTGGGGCCTCGATGTCGATCCTGGCCTGATGATCCGGGCCATGGACGAGCGCGGCGTCAGGATGGCCGTCAACCTCAGCGGCGACCATGGATCGAAACTCGACCGGATGCTCGAGAAGTTTCACAGATTCGCCCCCGATCGTTTCGTAATTTTCTGCAGCCCGGACCTGAGCCGAATCGACGATCCTGACTTCGAGTCGGCCACGGCCCGGTTCATCGAGGGGGCGGTCGCCGCCGGTGCCGGCGGAATCAAGATCTACAAGAATCTCGGATTGTCGCTGCGCGACCGGGCCGGGCGGATCGTCCCCGTGGACGATCCGCGTCTAGATGCGATCTGGGCGACCGCGGGCCGGTTGGGCGTGCCCGTCCTGATCCACACGGCCGATCCCGTTGCCTTCTTCACGCCCGTGGACCGCCACAATGAGCGCTGGATGCAATTGAATCGTCACCCGACCTGGAGCTATCACGGGTCGGACGTTCCCGGCCGCGACGAGTTGCTCGCCCAGAGGGACCGGGTCATCGAACGCCATCCGAGCACGCAGTTCATCGGCGCCCACGTCGGCAACAGCGCCGAAGATCTGGGGGCACTCGCGGCTCTTCTGAAGCGGTTTCCGAATTTCCATGTGGACATTTCCGGACGTGTCGCGGAACTGGGCCGCCAGCCCTATTCGGCGCGACGGTTCATCATGGCGTTTCAGGACCGGGTCCTCTTCGGCACAGACCGCTACCCCGGGAGGCCCCAGCAGCCGCGTTACCGGATCTACTTTCGCTTCCTGGAAACGTGGGACGAGTACTTCGACTACTACGACCATCCCTTCCCGCCGACCGGGGAATGGAAGATCTATGGCATCGGCCTGCCGGATGACGTCCTGCGCAAGGTGTACCACGGCAACGCCGAGCGGATCTTCGCCATGCGGGCCGCCAGCCCGTGACAGGCAGAACCCGTCTTTACCGGTGTGCCTTGAGAGTACTGAGTTGTGAGGTCTGGGAGGTCAAGCAGCAAGGTTGATTCCTTCGGTTCTTGATAGATCAATCCGATCGCGCAGGAATTTCGTAAAGATTGTGGTTTTGGTCGAACTTGCGAGAAATTCGGGAAATGTGTTTCGCGGCGCGATGGCAGCGACCTGTTCAGAGGGGGCCAGTCCGGGACGAATCGTCCGAATCCAAGAGCCGAACGATTTCCAGACGGACGTCGGAATCGTCGCGGAGAGGATCTGAAGTAGGCCTTGGGCGATTAGTCCAAGTCGGATGTGGCGATGGTAGGCTGCGATCTTTCTTCGGACGACATGGCGATAGGTTT
>CAUZBA010000264.1:0-5019 GCA_963577635.1 Phycisphaerae bacterium | reverse complement strand
AGCCGCCCGCTGGGCGGTGAAACTCGTGAGAAACGCGGGCTAGTCACCACACACCTGGTGCTGCCGTGCAAGCTCATGCCCGTACGCTTCTATTGCCTGCGTGACGTTTCGTGAAGGCTCCCAGCCAAGTCCCGTTGCGGTCTCGGACAAGTCGGCGCAGGTAAAGTCCTGATAGAAGGGGTAGGGGTTTTCGAAGTATTCCGGGTCGTAGCTGGTGCCCAGAGCGACGTTCAGCGACGCGATGATCTGATTGAACGTTGTTGCCCGGCCCGACCCGACGTTGTAGATGCCGCTCGTGGCGCCGTCCATGGATGCTGCGATCGTTGCATCGACCACATCATCGACCGGGACCTGGTCGCGGGCCTGTTCGCCATCCACGAAAATCCGCGGCGCCTTTCCGTCGAGCATCCGGCGAGCGAGCTGGTAGACCATGCTAGCCATGTGACCCTTATTCTGTTCGCCGCGCCCGAAGACGTTGAAGTAACGCAAGCCGACGATATGGGCATCCGGGTGCTCCCGGTGAAAGTCGCGGTGAAGGTTTTCCATGACCCACTTGGACTCACCGTAGACGTTGGCGGGCTCGCCGGCGTCCTTGATCCGAAAAGGGCGGCGGGCAGCGCTGGCGCCGTTGGCGCGCAGGCCGTACGTGGCGGCGCTGGAAGCCCAGACGAGCCTGGCGCCGGTTCTGGCGGTCATTTCCAGGAGCCATCGGAACGGCTCGACGTTGTCGCCCATCATCCGCGCCTCGTCGGCCACGGTCGTGTCGGTAATTGACGCTTCGTGAAAGATGACGTCCGGACGGAACCGGTCAGGAAGTTCACTCAGCTCGTCGCGCGTCAGCGGGCCGGTGATCAGTTCGCCACGGAACGTGAAGCCCCCGTCATCGTCGCCGGAAAGATTCGCAACCGTTCCCGTGCGCAGATCGTCGATCACCAGCAGTTGCGCGTCCGGGACCTTCCCCTGGAGTGCCCTGACAAGATTGGACCCGACAAAGCCCGCGCCGCCGGTGATGAGAATTCGTTCCATAGGGTGATTTTATACCATTCGATGCAGCCCCTGCTGCTCGCGTTTCTGGTTGACCAGGGCCAGCGCCGACGGTTCGAGCTTGAGAATTCTCACGAGTTGTGATGAGGTGCAGTTCAGGGCCTTGGCGGCCGCCGCCATGTCCAGACCACAGGTCGCCACGACGTCGAGCGCTTCGGCGATCATCGCCGGAAAATCGTCGTGTCGCGGGTTGATCGATACCGTTCCACGCCGGCAGCGGCGACGCCACATTTCACTGGGTTGATAGGCCTGCCCGGCCGGGCAGCGCACATCGATCGCCACCTTGAGGCGCAGTCGGGAGAGCGCCGCCTTGCGGTTTTCCTCACTGCTGCGGCGCTCCGTGGCGGTCACCGTGAGGCCGGTCGGCCGGTGCACCAGCCTGACCGCCGTTTGCACCTTGTTGCGTCTCTGGCCGCCCGGGCCGCCTCCGCGGGTGCGCGCCAAGGAGCATTGCGATAGAAAATCCTGCGGATCAAGCGCGGCGGGGTGAAGCACGATGGTCACCTGTATACTGGCCGGTCGACGTGGCAGCCTTGCGGAATCGAATGAAGGATCTTCTTTGTCGAGCGAAAATTCAACCGGAACAGATGGTCCCGAAGATTCCGGGCCCGATTCCGCCAGTCGCGGCCTCATGGACCACCTCGACACCTGGATGGCTCAGAACCCCTGGCATCCGCGCGTCGCGCCATTCGCCATCTACATCGTCATGCTCTTGCCGATCCAGTGGGTGACTGAGAATTTGCCGCGCGCCTATCCGGCAGTCTACGCAGTCCAGTGCCTGCTGGTGGTCTGGGTACTCTGGCGATATCGCGGGCTCCTGCCCGAACTGAACATGAAATTCCATTGGCTGGCGCTTCCGGTGGGCGTCGCAGTCCTGGTCGCGTGGGTGCTGCTGGGGTGGTTCATGGTCGGCGAACTGGGCTATCGCTGGCAGTCGTTGACGGCGGGGGGGCTCGACGGACTTCACGGTCGCCTCGACGCCGATGCACTCGGTGACGACCCCGGTTTCCTGGCTGAAACATTCGGGACGAGCGAGGTGCACTTCCTGGAAACGATGCGCGGCGAGTCTCCCGCGATCTACTGGCTGTCGAACGGACTTCGCTTGCTGGGTATGGCCGTCATCGTTCCTCTCTTCGAAGAGTTGTTCATCCGTTCGCTTATCCTGCGCAGCCTGCACAGAGCCGGGCCCACGGGCACGGGCCTGCTCCAGGTGCTTCTCGATCTTCCATTCATTGGCGAATGGCTCATCAAGACCGATGCGGGGCAGCGCGCCAGCGAGCAGCCGCCCGCGTTCGGCCACCAGTTTCACGCCACACCCGTCGGGGCCCTGTGCATCTTCGGCGTCTTCTCTTCCACGTTCGTTTTCATGGTCAACCACCTGATGCGCGACTGGCCGGGCTGCATCGTCTGCGGCGTAGCCTATTGCCTGCTTCTGGGTGCCACGCGGCACAAAGGGCTGGGGCCGGTGGTCTGGGCGCACGGCATGACGAACGCGCTGCTTTGGGTTTACACGTTGCATACGGGAGATTGGCAGTTTCTGTAGAGGCGTTGTTCGAAGCGGATGCGAAGTGAAGATAGGATGGTGGGGGAACTTATTATTTGTTGTTTGCTGTTTGTTATTAATTATTTTTGATGCATGTCCCCCGTTTAGCATCGCCATTGTTCCAAGCGGATAACAATTAACAAACAGCAAATAGTCAATAATATATTCTCCGCAGCGCACACACGTGACGCCTGCCCTGTTACTCCACCCTGTCGAGCGCTTACCTCTCCGGTCGCACCCACCTTCAATTCAAATCTGTGCTGACCCAGGTCGTTCCATCCCCGACCTGAATGCGTTGCAGCACGTGAAATCTCACGTATTGTCCGACGCGCCCGACGAGGGACGCCGCGACCTTCGACTCGCTTGTAAATAGGTGCAGCACCGGCTTTCGACTCAGGTCGAAGCGGCACTGCCGCATCGTGAGACTCAGAAGTGACAGGTGCTGGCGCACCCATGTCCTCGCTTCGATGAGGTCGATCAAGGCGATGCGCAGGTCTTCGTGAAGGGCTTCGTCCTGCCGGCGCAGCAGGTGCAGGCGGCCGCTCTGATCCAGGATCAACTGGGTCGCCGGTTGCAACGGGCACCGTGCTTCCAGTGCGACGGCTCCGGCATGGGTCGCGCTAATCAGGTGCAGCAGATCGGGTGCAGCATCGGAGTGTTCCGGGCACGCCGTTGGCGAACCACTGCGAATGGGGATCCGGTCGGCCTGGTCGGTGGCGACCGGGGCCGCCGTGTAGGCAGGTTCGCCGGCCGGTTGGTCCCGGGGCGACTGTTCGGCGCCGACCACGGGTGCGTCGGGCATCGTCTGCGATTCGTCATAATCGATTCGGACACTCGTTGCGTCGACACGGCCGACCACCGCCGGTGGCGTGCGGGGCCGGTCGGTGGTGTCGGACTCCAGCATGTCCTCGTCCGTGGCGCGGCGCAGATACGCAATCAGGTCCAGCCACTGCGCGGGCGAATTGGCGAACTGACCAATCGGCTTCTGCTGCACCGGCACCATCTTCTTTTGTGAGTAGAGCAGTTCAACGGGCGTCTCGAGCAATCGACCGACCGCCTCATTGAGCTTGGCGGCCACCGCAAGACTCGCGTCTTCATCGCTGCCCATGACGGCGAGGCCGACGCGCCGCTCCGCGCGGGCCGGGTCGCGTTCGAGCATCTGTTTCAGCAACTGATAGGCGGCCGCGATCGCCGCTTCGTCCGCGCCGCAAAGCAGCGTCCAGCGCTTCAGTGCCAGTGTCCAATCCTGCTCGCCGCTACTGTCGGGCGGGGGCAGATGGATCAGGTACGTCGTCGGCGCGTGGGTTTGCGATTCTGCCAGAGATTGCAGCCGTGCCGCCAGTGACTCGCCGTCAGTCGGAACCGGGCCGTCGTCTCCGATCGTCGTGTCGCGCATTCGAGGCGAGTCGGTGGTGCAGATCAACTCCGCTTCGATCTGATCGGGATCGATATGGAGCACAACCACGGGTCCGCGGGACTGGGAGATTCGATGGGCGTACTGTGTCAGCCACGGTCGACCCAGAACCGGTAGGTTCCCCAGCAGCACCGCTTCAAGGTGTATCGAATCGGCTTCGTTCTGGCGGGCACTGCGGCGTCCATCGCTTCTGCCCGGATCGGGCCGGGGAAGGCGCAGCGTCAGAGGCGGGGTCGCGTCCACCGCTTCGGGCCTGTCGCCGCCGGCGAGCACCGCTGCCACAGGCGTCTTGGGCGGCAGGCGCATGGGCCGCGGTGTGCCGCGCATGGTGACGGGGACCGCTTGCTCAGCCTGAACGTCGGACCGCGCCGGATGCGTCTCGACTTCTGGTTCAGTCAGGAACAGGTCGGCCAACGCGTCGAGCGTCTTCCTCGTGCTTGCGTCATCCATCACGACGGACCGGATTTATAGCGGTTTCACGGTACAGCCAGAAAAAGGTATCAGGAACCTTTTGTGGGGAGCACCCTTTGGGCCGTACCGGCAAAAGGCACCTGACACCTTTTTCGCGTCCTTACACCTTGTTCGCGTCAATCCTCACCCTGCGTCGGTGTGGTGAGACGTTTCACTGGGTGATCTTGACTTCAACGATGCTGTTCAACTCACCGAACGGATTCGATTCCACGTACTTGTTGTATGGATCCTGCAACCATTCGCCGTCGACGACCAGGCGGTAGCGGTAACGGCCCGGTGACACGTCGACGCAGGTCTGGAAAACGCCAAGATTCTCGTCGCGTTGCAGTGGCGTCGTCTGGGGTCTCCATTGGTTGAAGTCGCTGGCGATCTGGACCGTCGTGGCGCCGTTGACCGGCTGCACGAACTGCAGGCCCTGAGTCGTCGGCCGCACACCAAAAAAGCGTGCGAGCGAGCCGTTAGGCCTCTTTTCGGTCGGCGCCGCGGCAGGAACATCCGCTTCACCCAGTTCACGAATGACCCTGGAGATATTCGGATCCCGTTCGAT
>CAUZBA010000263.1:0-5045 GCA_963577635.1 Phycisphaerae bacterium | reverse complement strand
TTCGAGGCGATGGCGTCGCGCAGGTCAACGAGCGTCGTGGCTGTCGGATCCATATAGAGCGGTTTCAACCCAATCGTAACGTCCTGAGCTGGCTGCAGCTTCGCCTGACTTTGTCGTGCTGCATCGATGACCCGCAGCGGGGTCGCCTGCTTCGCCCTCCGCGCCAGGCTTGCTTCGCGGACGCTCAAAACGCTACGTCCGGGTTCAAAACGCTCTAGCTTTCACCGCCGCCAGGTCAGCACGTAGGCCGGGGGCATGTTCCGCAGGACCGGCCGGCTGCGGCGATGGCGACCGAACACCGCCGACATGTGGCGGCGATAGCGGATGGCGGCCGGAAGCCCGTAGGCGTGAAGGTACTGGAACGTGCGGAACTCGCCTCCCGCGGTGAGCAGGCGATCCAGGGCATCGATGACGCCGTCCTGCACGCGCCCGGGCAGGCTCGCGAAAGGTAGGCCGCAGATCACGGCGCGGATCCGTTCCAGGCCGGCTGCGCCTAGTAATTGCGGCGCCTGTTCAGCCGAGCCGGTGACGAATCGCATTTGCGGAAACCGCCGCTTCAGGATCGCGACGAAACGCGGCTCACGGTCGATGCCCAGGTAGCACCGCGGATCGGGCAGCAGCGGAAGAATCCGCGCTGTGAACGGGCCGGTGCCGGGCCCGAATTCCAGGATTGCTTCATCCGGTTCGAGGCGCAGATCGCGGGTTATCTCCCGGGCCAGGGCATCGGAACTGGGCGCGACCGCGCCGATGCACGCCGGGTGGCGAAACCATGCCTTGAGAAAAGTCGAAGTGTCACTCATCGATCCGGCCTCGGGTGGTCGCGAGTATCATCTTCGTTGCGAACCGGCCGGTGGATTATGCCGGATTCTTCACAGGAACGCGCGATGCCCCAGGAACAGTTGCTTGAGTGTTTCGACAATCCGCATCCGGGTCGAGACTACGTGATCGAGCACGTCGCCGGCGAATTCACCAGCGTCTGTCCCCTGACCGGGCATCCGGATTTCGGCGCCATCACCGTTCGATACGTGGCGGATGCCCAATGCATCGAACTGAAGAGCATCAAACTCTATCTTCAAAGCTTCCGCAATGAAGGCGCTTTCTTCGAGGCGGTGACCAACCGCATTGCCGACGACCTGTCCGCCGCCGCCCAGCCCAGGTGGATGGTTGTCGAATCGAAGTGGCGGGGCCGGGGAGGAATCGTCTCGAGAATTCGAGTCGAGGTGGGGGCGGTGCCGGAAGACGAAAGAAGAAGCGACGGAGCGACGGAGCGACGGAGCGACGAAGGGCTCTAGTTCGGGGCCATTGCCGCGGTCGTGTATCCCGAATGACGTTTGCGCGATGCTGATGTAAGCTACGCGAATGCAGCCATCCGCTGATAAGCACCTTTCGGTTGTTCCCTTCGTCGCTCTGCTCAACCCATGAGCATCCTCGTCGACGGCAACACGAAGGTCATCTGCCAGGGCATCACCGGCAGCGCCGGCGCGTTTCACACCAAGGGCTGCCTGGAATATGGCACACGCGTGGTCGGCGGGGTCACGCCCGGCAAGGGTGGACAAAAAGACGCCAATGGTGTGCCGATATTCAACCTGTGCCACGACGCGGTGGCCGCCACCGGAGCCGATGCCACGATGATTTTCGTTCCGGCGCGCTTTGCCGCCGATGCGGTCCTCGAGGCCGCCGACGCCGGGATCGGTCTGATCGTTTGTGTGACCGAAAACATCCCCGTTCTCGACATGGCAAGGGTCAAACGTGCGATGGACTGCCGCAACGCAAACGGTAGCGGACGCGTGAAGCTGATCGGACCGAATTGTCCGGGCGTCATCAGCCCCGGCTCGGCCGGCGACGGGTGCAAGATCGGCATCATGCCGGGATATATCCACAAGCCGGTGGCAGAGGCGGACTCGGGCAAATCCGTCGGGATCATCTCACGCAGCGGCACGCTCACCTACGAGGCAGTCTGGCAGTGCTCAATGCGCGGCATCGGGCAGACGACATGCGTCGGAATTGGCGGGGACCCGGTCAAGGGTCTGAATTTCATTGAACTGATCGAGATGTTTGCCGCGGATGACGCGACCGACGGGGTCCTGATGATCGGCGAAATCGGCGGCAGCGACGAGGAACGGACCGCTACCTACATCAAGGCCCATCCCGGCAAGCCGATCGCCGCCTTCATCGCGGGCAGCACAGCGCCTCCAGGGCGGCGAATGGGCCACGCCGGCGCCATCATCAGTGGTGGGCAGGGAGCAGCCGAAACAAAGATCGCCGCGTTGCGAGACGTCGGGTGCCACGTCGCCGACAGCCCCGCCGACCTCGGAGCAACGATGGCATCGGCGTTGGGTTTGTCGACCGATTAATCGGATGTCTCACTCGCCGTCGGGTGCGTGACCGGCCCGTCGACGCGGATTTCTTCCGGCAGGGCGCGGCGACCGCCGCGGCCCACCATCGGCGGCCTCGGAGTCGCCATCGTTCGCCGGCGGCCGCTCAGGCTTGCCGAAAATCATGCGGCCCGCGGAAGTCTGCAGCATGCTCGTCACGACGAGGTCCACCTGCTCGCCCATTTGATGACGCGTGTTCTCGACGACGACCATGGTGCCGTCGTCAAGGTACGCCACCCCCTGGCCGGCCGCCTCCCCGGCCTTGACGATCTTGACGGACATCTTCTCGCCGGGCAGGACGACGGGCCGCAGTGCCGCGGCCACGTCGTTGAGATTGATGACCTCGACGCCGCGCAGGTTCGCGATCTTCATCAGGTTGAAGTCGCCGGTCATGATGCGGGCCTGCATTTGCACGGCCAGGGCGACCAGCTGCTGGTCGACCGTGTTTCCCTCGGCCTCAGTGGTGTCGATGGTCACCTCCGCGACCGCGGAAGCCTGCAATTTTTCCAGGACATCCAGGCCGCGGCGACCCCGTGCCCTGCGCAGCTTTTCGGCCGAGTCCGCAATCGTCTGCAGCTCGTTCAGGACGAATTTGGGCACGATGATCGCGCCCTGCAGGATGTGCGTCTCGACAATATCCAGAACCCGGCCGTCGATGATCGCGCTGGTGTCCAGCAGCGTGGGGCGATTGCCACGGATCTGCTTGGTGAACTCGACATAGGGAATCACGAAACGAAAATCGTCCTTGGTCTGCAGCACAAGCGATATGCCCAAGTAACACGTGACCAGGCCGATGAGGACTTTGATCCCCTCGAGCAGCGTGTTGAAGGCGTCGTCGGAGATCCCCGCCGGTGGGGGGACGAACAGATCGATCAGGTTCACGACGAAACTGAGGGCATAGGCGGCCAGAAGGCCAGCGAGCAGACCGAGAAAGACGCCGGAAAGAGCGGAGAGCTTCTTGCGCGGGGTCAGGACGTCAGCCGTGATCACCACCACGGCGCCGCTGAGCGTGAGGAGCATCATCAGGACAATATGGAAAAACTCAATCTTTCCCTTCCCTTCCACGTGATACGGCACGAGATACAGCGTCGCCACGGACGCCACCAGCAGAATGAACACGCCGCGCAGGATGTGGAGAATCATCGGGAAGATCCAGTGCGGAAGAACCCTCAGTGAATTCTATCTCCTGTTTGACCCCGGAGCCCCCGAGACGCTGAATCGCGATTTGCGACCGTAATCGCAGGGTTGCTATAGTCGATTGTCGACACGCATCGCAGCACGCGGACAGGCGGCCGGGCCCGGTGCACGGGTGGTCCTATGAACCGGGTCAGGCCTTGACCGGAGCAGCCCTAAGTAGCGTCTTCCCGGTGCCGTCGGAGTCCTGGCCGTCTGTCCACGTGTTGCCCGATACTCAATGTCCTACACGGTACTAGCCCGACGTTACCGGTCATCGACCTTCAACCAGGTGGTTGGCCAGGAGCCGATCGCGCAGACGCTCCAGAACGCCATTGCCCGAGGCAAGGTGCACCACGCGCTTCTGTTTACCGGGACGCGCGGCGTCGGCAAGACCTCCATGGCCCGCATCTTCAGCTGTGCCCTGAACGCGCCATCCACGGTTGCGGACTGTCCCGAACCGACCGACGGGCACGAGTATCCGGCGCCCGATGTTCAGGAGAGGATGGCCGAAGCGATCATGCGTGGCGATGACATGAACGTCATCGAGATCGACGGCGCGTCCAACCGCGCCGTGGACGACGCCCGCCAACTGATCGGCGGTACGGGCCTGACGCCGACGGGCAACGCGCGCTACAAGATTTACATCATCGACGAAGTGCACATGCTCACGCGTGAGGCGTTCAACACGCTGCTGAAGACGATGGAAGAGCCCCCCGGGCACGTGAAGTTCATTCTCTGTACGACCGAGGCCCACAAGGTTCCGGCGACGATCCGGTCCCGCTGCCAGCGGTTCGACTTTCGCCATATTTCCGCGGCGGCCATTGCAGAGCACCTGCGCCGCGTGCTCGAGCAGGAGCAACTCACCGCTGAAGATCAGGTGATCTGGCAGGTGGCGCGACTGGCCAACGGTTCGATGCGCGACGCGCTTTCGCTGCTCGACCGCCTCATCGCCGCCAGAGGCCAGGACGAACCGGGCCTCACCGGCGCGATGCTGGAGCGGGTGCTCGGCCTTCCTCCCCAGCAGTTGATCGAGCAGCTCGTGGACGCCCTGGCCGACGGCGACACGGCCAATGCCCTCAAGCGGGCGTCGGGCCTCCTTGAGACCGGACTCGGAAAGGAACAGGTGATTGACGCACTGATCGAACGATTGCGACAGTTGATGCTGCTGATCGCCTGCGGACGCGACAGCGAGGTGGTGCAGCTTTCCGAAGAGGCGGCCGAGGCGGCGTTGAAGCAGGCACAGCGGTTCGACACCCCTGGACTCGTCCACATGATGGCGCTGTGCGAAAACCTCCAGCGTTCGTGCCGCAACAGCTCGAACCCGCGCGCCCTGTTCGACGCCTCAATCGTGCGCCTGGCCCTCGCCGAGAAGATGGCCGACGTGACGGCACTTCTACGCGGGCTTCCGAGCGGCCAGCCGGCCCAGACCAATAAAAAAAAAGTAAGCGTCCGTGACCGGGTCGCGCCGCCGGCCGCGGGCGCAAGCGCGACCTC
>CAUZBA010000262.1:0-5050 GCA_963577635.1 Phycisphaerae bacterium | reverse complement strand
TTCTGCCGGGGGGCTGACCTGGGCAACCTGGACGGCGTAGACGTTCCACGTCGGCAGACCGCTGTCGTACTGCGTCAGCTCGCCAGCGGCCAGGACGTGGTCGACGATTTCGGCGTGGCTGATCTGGCCTTCGAAGAAGTTGATCAGGTTCGTGGATGACTGGTCGCCACTCGACACGCCACTGGCGCCCAGGACGATCGGCTCGAAGTTGCCAGCTCCGCCCGAGGTCGTGCCCAGGCCGCCGACGTACGCGCCGGAGGCCGCCTCGATGCCGTTCAGGTAGAGCTTCATCCCGGTGGGGCCGAACGTGAAGGCCACGTCGTACCAGGTGTTGGCCTGGATCGTCGCGGCCGACGTGATGAAGTTCGAGCTGGTCGTGCTTTGGAGGCGCACTTTGACGCGATTGCCTTCCAGGAAGATGTGCACGTGTCCGCCGGTGTCGTAGCCGCTGGAGTCCTTCGAGAAGAGCCCCTGGTAGTTCGTCACGTCCGCCGCGTTGAAGCGGAATCGGATCGTCCCCTCGTCGAGCAGATACGCGGCCTGGTGCGGCAGTTCGACGAAGTCGTCCATGCCGTCGAACGACAGGATCGGCTGCTGACCCCCACCCACCGCGACGGCGCCGGTGAAGCGGCCGCCCTCGAGGTCGTCGGCGACCACCGCCCCCTGTGCCGTTTCCGTGTCGACGTAGACCAGCTTGTTGCGACTGCCACTCGGGTCGGTCCAGAACGCGAAGATGTTCTGAAAGCCGGGGATGTAGGCCGACGCGTCGATGCCGGTCATCGCCGACTCGGCGCTTCCCTGCACGGTGCCGACCGTGCTGGATTGCTGGGCGTCGAAGTCGTAGCGAGTCAGGCTCGCGTCTGCGCGGTTGATGCCGTAGAAGCACTGTCCGCTGAACAGTGTGCCGGAACTCTGGGCAAACGCGTTGGAACTCAGCAGTAAACCCGAGGCGATGATCAAGGCTCTTGCGTGCCGCATGTGGTGACCCCAGCCGTGATGAACCGCCCCAGTTCTCTAACACCAGTCATCATTCGGCCTGGGTCCAACGAGGATCCTCAAGCCGCCCTGGACATGCAGTGTCAAGACTACGATTGAAAAGCCGGGGAAGAAGGCGAAAAGAGAGAACTTGGGAAGAGCGATTCTTGCCTGACTGTCACAGAAGGTTCATCTTCAAGCGCTGACTGCTTGACGGTGTCCCGCACCGTCGCAGGCCCGATCCACACGGGATCCGGAACCTCTGCGGGCGGTTATACTGACTGTGTGTGTCCGGGTGAGAGACACTTCGATGAGAGAGACAGGCAGAATTCCTGCGGTTCCGGATGGCGGTGTTGCCCGTCGGTCAGGCCCGCGTCGACCCTTTTTACAGGCGAGTCTACTGGGCAGATTGTCACGGACCTGGCCGATCGCAGGTGCGATGATCGTGCTGCTGGCCGTAAGCCCGGCGCGATCGAACCTGATCCAGATCGGTCTGAACTTCACCGGCACGTCTCTCAGGACGAATTCAACGCGCACGGGATCGGCTCGATTCCACCCGACACGATGGGTGCGGTGGGCCCCAACCACATCGTGGAACTGATCAACAGCGACTACGCTGTTTACGACAAGACGACGGGCGCTTTTATCGGCACGCGGATCACGGACTCGGCGTTCCGGCAGAACGCACTGGACAACGGCGGCGGCACGGTCTCCGATTCCTTCGATCCGCGCGTCGTGTACGATCCGGCCAGCGCCCGCTGGTTCGCGACTGCGGTCGACGCCGCGGAGAGCGTCAACAGCAGCATTCTGGTGGGAGTTTCCGACGCTTCGGACCCGACGGCGGGTTGGCCCGGGTTCCGCATCGACGCCGACCCCGATAACCGGCGCTGGGCCGATTTTCCGACGCTCGGCGTTGATGCGGACGGCGTCTATGTTTCGGCGAACATGTTCGACCTGCCCGCCCCACCCCCGCGAAGCACCGACGTGAGCGTCTTCAGCTTTCCCAAGGCCGACCTGCTGCTGGCAACGCCCACCGTGGCGAACCGCACCGAGTTCCTGATTGCCGGGATCGCCTCTTTGGGCTTCGCCGTCCAGCCCTCCGTGGACTTCGGCTCATCCGACGGCCGCGCGGCGATGCTCGCCCGCCCGAACGGAACCGGGACACACAGCACGCTGAGGCGGACCGACATCCTGAACGCCGCCACTCAGACCGCCGGAGCGGCAAGCCTTTCATCGTCGGGCGGCATCGCGGTCACAAGCTACAGCGCGCCGCCCCTGGCGAACCAGCCCGGCCCCGACGACAACGTCAACACCAGCGACCACAGGATCAGCGGCAACGTCTTCGAGCAGGCCGACAGCTTGTGGACCGTGCAGAGCGTCAGCATCGGCGGTCGCTCAGCCGTGCGCTGGTACGAGATCGACGAGACGACCAGCGCCGTCCTTCAGTCGGGGACGATCGACGACAACAACCTCGACCTCTATTTCCCCTCGATCGCCGCCGACTCCGACGGCAACGTGGTGATCGGTATCAGCAGTTCGAGCGACGTGCAGTTCATCAGCAGCTACGCCGTCGCGGGAACCACGGTCGGCGGCGTGACCACCTTCGACGACATTACGCTGCTCAAGGCAGGCGTCGCCTCGTACGAGCGGCTGGACAATTCGGGCCGCAACCGCTGGGGCGACTACATCGCCACGGTGCTCGACCCGGTGACCCCCCTTCACTTCTGGACGTTCAGGAATTCGTTTCCGCCACGGACATATGGGCTGTTCAGATCACAGAGATCATCGTTCCCGAACCCACCTCTCTTGCGATTCTGGCGTTGTGCAGTCTGGCGTTGTGTTGCCGGCGGACTCGCGTCATGCGACCGCTGCGTCGTCCGACGCCAGGTGGACTTGCGGGAGACGGCCCCAATACCATGGCTCACTGATTTCCCATACGTGACTATGGAGATGCCGTGATCGTCGCCGCTGGACTTTCTCCTGCGTGGCAGCACGTACTGCACTTTGAGCAGATGCAGTGGGGTCGTGTCAACCGCGCCACGCGCGCGACCTGGTGCGCCGCGGGCAAGGTGATCAACGTCGGCATCGCGCTGCGCCGATTGAACGCCGTGAGCAGGAGCGTCGTGCTGGTGGGCGGCGAGGCGGGCAGCGCGGTGCGCCGTGACGTGGCGGCGCAGGGCGCCGATGCCAGATGGGTCGAATCCGCCGTGCCCACCCGTGTGTGCACCACGCTGCTGGAAGCGCAGGGTCATGTGACGACGGAACTGGTGGAAAACGCCGGACGCGTCAGCGCCGCGGAGTTGCAGGCGTTCACCGAGGCATTCGTCGTAGAAACGGCGTCGGCGGATCTGGTGATTTTCGCCGGGTCCCTTCCCGCCGCAGCGCCTTCCACGTTCTGTCGCGACCTGATCGCCCGCTGTGATGGGCGCGTGATCCTCGACATCCGCGGCGATGACCTGCTGGAAGCACTCAACGAACGGCCGTTTCTTGTCAAACCCAATCGCAGCGAGTTGAGTGAGACGCTCGGACTGACCATCCGCGACGAGTCCGAGCTGATCGACGCGATGCGGAAGTTGAACACGCGCGGCGCCGAGTGGGTCGTCGTTACCCACGGCGACCAGGGGGTCTTCGTGACCTCCGCGACGGACGTTTACCGGATCGATCCACCCTCGGTGCCCGTGACCTGCCCGATCGGCTGCGGGGACTGCATGGCCGCGGGACTTGCCTCCGCGCTTCAGCAAGGCCGCGACGTGATCGACTCGATTCGCTTCGGCGTCGCCGTGGCCGTCTCCAAGTTAGCGGACCCACTGCCCAGCCGCGTTGATTCGGCACTGGCAACGCAGTTGGAGAAGAAGGTGACCAGTGCCCCACTTTAGAGCGGTTTGAATCCAAACGTAGCGTCCTGAACTGGCTACAGCCGCGCCTGGCTTTGTCGTGCTGCATCGACGACCCGCAGCGGGGTCGCCTGCTTCGCCGACGCTCAAGACGCTACGTTTGGATTCAAAACGCTCTAGCCGGAACAGGAATGTATCCTGGAGGACTCGAACCTCTTCACACCGCACAGGATAACCATCCATGAAACTCAAAAACAAAGTCGCTCTGGTGACCGGAGGAGGCACCGGCATCGGCCGCCAGACGTCGCTGCTGTTTGCCAAAGAGGGTGCAGCGGTCGCGGTCAACTATTCCCGTTCCGAGGCTGAAGCAAAGGACACGGTCGCACAGATCCGCAAGCAAGGCGCTTCGGCGATCGAGGTAAGAGCCGATGTCTCCAAGGACGCCGAGGTGAGAGCGATGGTGGATCGTGTCGTGTCAGAGCTGGGACGGTTGGACATTCTGATCAACAACGCGGGCGTCACGAGAAAAGTCGCCCACGGCGACATGGAAGAGCTTACGGAGCAAGACTGGGATCAGGCACTTGGCGTCAATCTCAAGGGCCCGTTCTTCTGCAGCCGGGCGGCCGCGCCCCACATGGTGAAGGCCGGCAGCGGAGTCATCGTCAACAACTCCTCTATTGCCGCCTTCCACGGTTCGGGCAGCTCCATCGCCTACGGAGCGTCCAAGGCCGGCGTCATCTACCTGACCAAATCTCTGGCCAGGGCATTGGCCCCCACGATCAGGGTCAACGCGATCGCCCCCGGCTACGTCGACACGCGCTGGACAGCGCCCTGGGCGGAATTCCGTAGCGCCCATGAGCAGGCCACGCCACTGAAGCGGGTCGCCGATCCGAAAGAGATCGCGGAGGTGACGCTCTTCCTGACCGCCGACGCGGGCTTCATCACCGGCCAGACCATCGTGGTCGATGGCGGAAAACTACTCACGAGCGTCGGCGGGCGGGAAAGCTGGGGTTCTGCCTCGCCGTCAAACCCGCGAGCGGAATGATCTGGAGTGCGAAGCAATGGGTACGCCGCGTGATGCGACGGGGACTGACCTTGCCCCCTGAAACGAGTCCATGTCGAATGTCAGTGAATTCGTCATGGACGCATTCAGGGAATGGCAAGGATCATGGCCAAGAAACGGCAGGGCGCTGAGCAGATCATCCCAAAGCTGAGGGAGGCGGAGGTTGAACTGGCAAGAG
>CAUZBA010000261.1:0-5078 GCA_963577635.1 Phycisphaerae bacterium | reverse complement strand
CACATTACCGTGGCCGTGGATGAAGGATCCAGTTGACATGGGACAGAAAGTCCATCCATTCGGATTCAGAGTCGGGATCACCGAGGCGCACAAGAGCCGCTGGTTTGCGCCCAAGGCGCTGTACGGTGAGCTGCTGGTCGAGGACTACCGGATCCGCGATTACCTGGACCGGCGCCTCAACCGTCGCGCTCCTTTCGCGGGCGTTTCCGACATCCACATCGAGCGGACCCGCGAAGAGCTGAAGGTCATCATCAAGACGGCGCGCCCCGGCTTGGTCATCGGCCCCAAGGGCTCGGAGATCGAGATGCTGACGCAGGACATCCAGGGACTGACCGGACGCAACGTGTCAATCAGCTGCATCGAGATCGGACACCCGGACCTCGACGCCCAATTGATCGCCGTGAGCATCGCCGAGCAACTGAAGAAACGATCCAGCTTCCGCCGCATCATGAAGATGAAGGGCGAATCCGTGATGAACGCGGGCGCTAAAGGCGTCAAGATACAGATTTCCGGGCGGCTCGGCGGTCACGAAATGAGTCGCTCGCAGGACACGCGTATCGGCGCGATCCCCCTCCAGACGATCCAGGCCAACGTCGACTATGGTTTTTCCACGAGTCTGACCAACTACGGGACAATCGGCTGCAAGGTCTGGGTCTACAAGGGGATGTACACGGACGTGACCGAAGGCGAGGTCGAATCGAAAGCCGCCGGGGCGCGTCCCCGGGCTCGCGGGCGGCACTGAACGGGATTGAACCATGCCTCTGATGCCCAAACGAGTCAAGTTCCGAAAACAGCATCGCGGCACCCTGCGCGGCGTGGCATCGCGTGGCAACTTCGTGGCATTCGGCGAATGCGGTCTGCAGTGCATGGGCACCGGGTGGCTGACGGCCCGCCAGATCGAAGCCGGGCGCGTCGCCGCAAACCACTTTCTGCGCCGTGAAGGAAAGGTCTTCGTTCGAATCTTCCCCGACAAACCGATCAGCAAGAAACCGCTGGAGACTCGGATGGGCAAGGGGAAGGCCGAGCCCGAACAGTGGGTCGCGCGCATCCGGCCCGGTATGGTCCTCTATGAACTGGCGGGCGTCCCCGTCGAGGTGGCGAGGCAGGCCCTGGTGCGGGTCGCCCACAAGATGCCGTTTCGTTGTCGTTTCGTGGAGCGTCGACACGCCTGAAACATTGCCGTGCCGGCGCCGCAGAACCCGATGAAAGCAAGCGAAGTCCACAAGATGTCGAGCGAGGAATTAAACGTTGAGGAACAGCGTCTGCGGCGTCAGCATTTCGATCTGCGGGCGCAGGCGGTAACAGAGAAGCTCGAAAACCCGAGGTTGCTGGGAATGATCCGACGGGACATCGCGCGGATCTTGACCGAGCGCCAACAGCGTCAGCGACAGGAGACTGCTTGAACCATGGCGACCGCGCCCCGAAATGTTAAAGGCGACCCGGCCACACGCCGTCCGGCCGGCATCAAGACCGGTGTCGTCATCAGTGACAAACGCGACAAAACGCGTACGGTGGAAGTGTCGTTCTCCGCGCGCGATAACAAATACGGCAAGTACATCCGCCACCGGTCGCGGATGCAGGTCCACGATGCGGCCAACACCAGCGGCCAGGGCGACAAGGTGGAGATCACTAACTGCCGGCCGATCAGCAAGACCAAGAGTTGGCGGCTTGTGCGCATCGTCACGAAGGCGGTGGGTGAGTCGAGGCACCAGGACCAGGTCCCCGATGCTCCCGCGGATGAGTGAAACCGATGATTCAGCAGGAATCAAGAGTTGACGTCGCGGACAACACCGGAGCCAAGGTGGCTTACGTCATCCGGGTGTTGCGCGGATCCACCGCCCGAGGCAAGAAGACCCGGAGGACCGCATCGATCGGCGACCGTGTCGTGTGCAGCGTGAAAAAGGCGATCCCGGGTGGCGACCTGAAGACGGGCACGATCGTGAAGGCCGTCGTGGTTCGCACGCGTCAACCGGTGCGCCGGCAAGACGGAAGCTACGTTCGTTTCGACCGCAACGCAGTGGTGCTGATCGATGACGAGGGCAACCCCAGGGGAACGCGAATATTCGGGGCCGTGGCCCGGGAGCTGCGCGAGAAGAACTTCATGAAGATTGTCTCACTCGCCTCGGAGGTCGTGTAACTTGGCGTGCCACATTCGAAAAGGCGATATGGTCAAGGTGATCGCGGGTCGCGATCGGCGTGGCCGCCACAGCGTCGGCCGCGTCCTCCGCGTTCTGCCCGACAAGTGCCGTGTGGTGGTCGAGGGCGTGAATGTGTGCAAGAAACACGTGCGCCCCAATCAACAGAATCAGCAGGGTGGCCTTGTTCAAAAGGAGGCGCCCATTCACATCTCCAACGTGCAGCCGGTGGTCGATGGCAAGCCCACCCGCGTGCGATTCGAGCGCCGTGACGACGGATCCAAGGTCCGCATCGCCGTGCGCAACGGAGAGGTGATCGGCGCTGAACTGAAGAAAGCACGCGAATGATTCCCCGCCTCAAAGAACGCATGAAGGGTCCCGTGTCCGATGACGTCAGGCAGCAGTTCAGCGTCACGAACCCGATGGCGCTGCCGCGCCTGGAAAAGGTCGTCGTGAGCGTCGGCCTTGGCAAGCAGATTGAAGGAACGAAGATCAACGCGACCGCCAAGGAGACCGTGCTGAAGGACCTTGCGGTGATCTGCGGGCAGCGTCCGGTGATGACCCGGGCCCGCAAGTCCGTCTCCAACTTCAAGGTGCGCAAGGGTTACGAGAACGGTGCCACGGTGACGCTCCGCGGCAACCGGATGTGGGAGTTCTTTGACCGGCTCGTGAGCCTGGCCATCCCGCGCATCAAGGATTTTCGGGGACTGGGCACCAACAGCTTCGACGGCAGGGGCAACTACACCTTCGGGGTCACCGAGCAGGGCATATTCCCCGAGATCAACATGGCCAACACGACATTCATTCACGGAATGAATATCACGTTCGTATTCAGAAACAGTGACGATGAGAAGTCGAAATACGTGCTCGGCCAACTCGGCATGCCCTTTGCGGTGACCGAGTCGCCCGCAGAGAGTGCTTCGAACTGACAGGACGCTTCCTATGGCTTCAAAATCAACGACCGAGCGCATGCAGCGGGTGGCACGTACGGTGGCGAAATATCGCGAACTGCGCTGGCAATTGAAGAAGGCGGGCGACTACGCGGCCCTGCAGCGCCTGCCCCGCGACGCTAGCCCCACGCGGCTGCGAAACCTGTGTGCCCTCACCGGTCGAAGCAGGTCCGTGTACCGGAAGTTCAAGATCTCACGGATCAAGCTGCGCGAGTTGGCCCTGGAAGGCAAGATTCCCGGAATGCGGAAGGCGTCGTGGTAAACGAATAGACCCATAGGAGTCCTGAATGTCCTTTAGCGACACGATTGCCGACATGCTCACCCGAATCCGAAACGGGGCGCTGGTCAGCGCTACCCGCGTTGACTGTCGCAACAGCAATATATGCCAGGGTATCGCGCAGGTATTGAAACAGGAAGGGTTTATCGGGGACTACACGGTCATCGACGATGGCCGCCAGGGGATCCTGAGAATCAGCCTCCGCTACGGACCGAGCGGTGAGTCGCTGATCTCTTCAATGAAACGGATGAGCAAGCCGAGCCGTCGCATTTACAAGAAGGCCGACGAACTCCCGCGGCCGCTTGAAGGGCTCGGCGTGGCGATCGTCAGCACCTCAAGCGGTGTCCTGAGCGACCGCCAGGCGCGCGAAAAGCACGTGGGCGGCGAGTTGCTGTGTACTGTGTACTGATCCAATGTCACGAATAGGGAAAAAACCGATTCTCGTGCCGAATGGCGTGAACGTGTCGCTGAGTGGCCGTGAGGTCGTTGTCCAGAACGGGCAGAAGCGCCTGACGTTTACGCACAGGTCCGACGTCAGCGTGCGCCTGGACGACGAGTCGAAGTCGGTCGTCGTTGAGCGCCGTGACAACAGCCGCACGGCCCGGGCGCTGCACGGCACGACGCGATCCATAATTGCCAACATGATTGCGGGTGTCGTCAAGGAGTTTTCCAAGGAGCTCGAGGTCAACGGGGTTGGATGGACGGCCAAGGTCCAGGGTAATCGTCTGTCGTTAAACGTCGGGTACGCCGATGTCCGCGAGCTGGTCGTGCCCGCGGAGCTGACCGTCGCGGTCGAACGCATGCGGATCAGCGTCAGCGGCGCCGACAAGCAGAAGGTGGGCCAGTTTGCGGCCGACGTGCGCCGGCAGCGCCCCCCGGAACCTTACAACGGCAAAGGCATCAGATATTCCGACGAGCGCCTGGTGCGCAAGCAGGGCAAGGCCTTCGCCGCCGGCGGTGCGTCTTAATGCGGCGTCGTGCCGCGCCGATCGGTGAAGCTGAAATATTGATCGTGCAACAATGAAAATAAGCAAGCTGAAACTGAAACGACGAAGCAGGCGCAAGCGACACGTCCGCAAGAGTGTGTTCGGCACGCCGAGTCAGCCCAGGCTGACGGTCTACCGGAGCCTCAACCATATTTACGCGCAGATCGTCGACGATTTGTCGGGCCGGACACTGGTGTCAGCCGATTCCGTGCAGGCGAAATCGACCGACGGAGGCCGAATCGCCGGTGGGACCGATGTCGGCACGCGACTGGCCGAGAAGGCGAAGGTCGCGGGCCTGCAGCGCGTCGCGTTCGATCGAAACGGATTCAGGTTTCACGGCAGGGTCAAGGCCCTCGCCGACGCCGCCCGTAAGGGGGGGCTGGAGTTTTAGCCCCGGTGGCTGATGAATAGTTCAGGCGACGCTGAGTCGCTCAATCCTTGCGAAGTAGAGCGTGATGTTCCGTTTGGATCGCGTGATTCACAGCACAGACACTGTGCAAACTTTGGTCGGTTTCGCTTAGCAACCATCGCGGCACGAACGGGCCGCGGCTCAGGAACTCGATATGGCTGAAGCATTGATGGATGGGACCCATGCTCTGGAATCGACTACGGTCGGTATCTATCGCACTGCGACCGTGGTCAAGGGTGGGCGGCGTTTCAGTTTCGGGGCCCTGGTCGTGGTGGGTGACCGCAAGGGATCGGTCGGCGTGGGGTACGGCAAAGCCCCCGG
>CAUZBA010000260.1:0-5080 GCA_963577635.1 Phycisphaerae bacterium | reverse complement strand
CACCTCGATGTCGTTGCGGCCCTTGCGTTCGACCAGAGGACGGGCGCCGTCCATCAGCTCGCGGACTCGGTGCTGGATCAACGCGGTCAGTTTAAAGCGACCTCCGCAGGCGTGGACGATTTTGTCATCCTTGAGCGCTTCGATCATGTCGAGTGGCTCCGGGGGGGGGGGGTGGGACGTCCGGATTTCACTGTTCGGCTCAGCTCAGCGTGAGTGGTGCAAGCGGGTGGTTTCGAGTCGAGTAAGTATATCCGTCCTGGCGAGATTTGCCAAGGGGGGCAAAAATGGGCGAAAAATTGCGAAAAAAGTGTCAGGAACCTTTCATGCGAAGCACCCATCGGGTGGTGCCGGAAAATGGTTCCTGACCCCTTTTCGCCCAGGCAAAAGGAGTCTGACCCCTTTTCGCCGCCAAGCGACTTGACGGGCGACGGGACGTCTGGTCTAGTACTGGGCCCCCGCGCGGCAGAAGCTGCCGGAGCAACGATTCATGGCGAACTATACGGGTCCAAAAGTCAAGCTGTCCCGGCGCGTCGGCGTGCCGATTGCGGACATCTCCAAGCATACGGCCCGTCGCCAGCTGAACCCACCCGGTGCCCACGGTTTTCGCGGCCGGCGGCTGCGCGACTACGGCGTCCGCCTCAACGAGAAGCAGAAGCTGCGCTACCACTACAACGTCATGGAGCATCAGTTTCGACGCTACGTCGAGACGGCCGGGCGTGCCAAGGGCAACACTGGCGACGTGCTGCTGCGCGTTCTCGAGCAGAGGCTCGACAACAACATCCGCAGGCTCGGCTGGGCCCGAACGATCTGGGCGGCGAGGCAGATGGTCAGCCACGGCCATGTCGTGCTCAACGGCTGCAAGACCGATCGGGTGAGCTGCCAGGTCAAGGTCGGCGACACGATCACGCTCAAGGAAAAGATTCACAAAGTCGTGCGCGAAAATCTCGAATCGATGCCCGGCCACCAGGTGCCGGCGTGGCTCAGCTTCGACCCCTCCACGCTCACGGCGAAGGTCGTGGCGATACCGACCGCCGACCAGGTGCCGTTCGACGTCAACATGAACCTTATTATCGAGTTTTACCGTTGATGCAGGGCAAGAGTGGCCTTGTTTTTGGTGTCGCCAACGACCGCAGCTACGCCTGGTACATCGCCAAGCAGTTGTTGGCCCAAGGCGCCCGGTGCGGTTTTACCTATCTGCCGTTCGGCAAGATGGAACGGCGCGTCGGCAGGGCGCTGAATGAGCTGGGGGTCGGCGATGCCTGGCTGGCACCCTGCAACGCAAGCAGCGACGAAGAACTCGATACCCTCTTTGCGAAAGTCGCCGAAGACTTCGGCACCATCGATTTCATTGTCCATTCGATCGCGTTCGCGGACCGCGAGTACCTCCAGACGGGCAACTTTCATCGCACGTCGCGGAAGGCGTGGACCGAGGCGCTGGATGTCAGCGCCTACACGCTGCTCGCCATGGCCCAGCGGGCCGTGCCTTTGATGCCCAACGGCGGGTCCATTGTCGCGATGACCTACTACGGCGGCGAAAAGGTGATTCCCGGCTACAACGTCATGGGCGTGGCCAAGGCGGCCCTGGAACACACCATGCGATACCTGGCGTACGAGCTGGGCGAGAAGAACATCCGGGTGAATGTCATCAGTGGCGGGCCGTTGAAGACGCTGGCGGCCAGCGCCGTTGACGGGATCGAGGAGATGTTTGCCCATCAGCGGCGCAAGTCGTCGCTGCGACGGGAGAACAGCGGAGAAGAGGTCGGCAACACCGCCGTCTACCTCCTGAGCGACCAGTCCAGCGGTGTCACCGGAGAAACCATCCACGTCGACGCCGGTTTCAGCATTGTGGGGCTTTAGAGCGTTTTAACTTTTGATGTAGCGTTTTAAGCGTCGGCGAAGCAAGTCTGGCGCGGCGGGCGAAGCAGGCGTACCCCGCAGAGGGTCGGCGATGCAGCACGACAAAGACAGGCGCAGTTGGAGCCAGCTCAGGACGCTACAGTGAAAGTTAAACCGCTATAATTCGCGGCCGGAGCGTCTTTTCAACTGCTCGCCGATCCCCGGTCACCGAACGGGCGCGCCATCACCTGCCGGGCTGTCCCGCGAACCAGTTCTGATGCTTCCGGGTCCGTACTGATCGCCCGGATGCGACGTTGCAGCATCTCCTGGTTTTCGCCGCCCGCCGCATTACCCGCGGCGATCAGGGCATTGCGCTTCAATTGATCGAGCTTGATCCGCTTCAGCGCAGAGCGATGGAACGCCGTGCGGCGGTCCTGCTCACTCCAATCGAGAACATCGAGCAGATCAATGCGCGGCGCCGGGGGCCGCGGGGCGTACGCCGGATGGCACGCACCGGCACCGGCCCGCGGCGGCTTGTCGACACCTTTTTCCCGCTCGCGGTTGAACGGGCAGACCTCCTGGCAGATGTCGCAGCCCGCGACCCAGTCCCCCATCGAGTCGTGCAGCTCTGAATCGATTGCACCGCGGTGCTCAATCGTGAGATAGCTGATGCAGCGTTTCGCGTCGAGACGGTAGGGTTCGATGCAGCCTGTCGGGCAGGCGTCGATGCAGCGTGTGCAGGTGCCGCAGTGGTCCGCGATCTGGTCAGGACCGTCGATCCTGGCCACCGGCAGCGTGGTGATGATCTGGCCCAGCAGGAGCCAGGAGCCCGCGTCGGGGTGGATCAGCAGCGTGTGCTTTCCGATCCATCCGAGGCCGGCCCGCGCGGCATGCTCCCGCTCGAGGATCGGGGCCGTGTCCACCGCAGCCTTGTAAACGTGATCCGGCCAGCGCTGCCGCAGCACATCGGCGAGCTGGTGCAGGCGCTTCTTGATGATGCGGTGGTAGTCGTCGGACCATGCATACCGGGCGATGCGGCCGGAACGTGCCCTCTCGGTGCAGGTGGTCGTGTCGTCCCGGCTGGAGCCTTGCGGGTCATGGGCGGTGTCCGCGTCCGGTTTCGCATCGCCGAAATACCGATCCGCGACGCAGACCACGGTTCGGGCTCCGTCCACCAGTTGTCGGGGGTCCATTCTGGCCGCGACGTTCCGGGCAAGGTAGTCCATCTCGCCATGCCGGCCGTCGGCCACCCATTGGCGGATGTAATCACCATGCGGGCTGGGGTCCGCGGGCGCCACACCCACGAATGCAAACTCGAGCGGACGCGCCAGGTCGCGCACAACCCGGTCGGTGGCGGCTTGCGTATTCTGCCCGATCGCGGCCATGCCGGATTCTAGCCAATCGACAGGCGCACCCCTCCTGCGATGGGGTTATCATCGCGAACGGGCGCGACGTTTGCCCACGCACGAGGACCGCGATGCCGTTCGACCTCAAGCCGTTCGACGTGGACGTCGAAACAACGCCGTACGTCGACGATGACGGCCATCGCGGCGATCGGTGGACGCTCAACTTCGGACCGCAGCACCCCGCGACCCACACCACGTTGCGCATCGTCCTGGAGCTCGACGGCGAGCGCATCGCCCGCGCGACGCCACACATCGGCTACCTGCACTCGGGGTTCGAAAAGCTGGGTGAGCACCTGGACTACAACCAGTACGTCACGATCGTCAGTCGGATGAACTACATCTCGCCGGTCGCCAACGACATCTGCTGGCACACCGCCGTGGAGACGCTGTTCGGCATCGACTTGACGCCGCGGTGCAAGGCGGTGCGCACCGTTCTGGCGGAGCTGGGAAGGATTCAGGATCACCTGCTGTGTCTCGGTGCGGCGGCGCTGGACCTCGGCGCGTTTACGGCGTTTCTCTACGGCTTCAACGAGCGGGAGCACATCTACGATCTGTTGGAGTACATCAGCGGCCAGAGGTTCCACCCGGACGTCACCCGCGTCGGTGGCATGATGCAGGACCTGCCCGACGAGGCCGAGTTCGTTTCGATGGTCAACACGTTTATCCACGAGCACCTGCCGCCGGCCCTGGCGGACCTGGAGAACCTGCTGAACCGCAACCGCATCTTTCGGGACCGCACCGAAGGGATCGGCGTGATCGATCACGACGACGCCGTCGCTTGGTCACTGTCGGGCCCGGTGGCCCGGGCCAGCGGCGTGCGCCGCGACCTGCGCAAGGACGAACCGTACCTCTGTTACGCGCAGAACTGGGACGGCCACGGCGCGGAGGCCGTGCAATTCAAGGTGCCCGTGGCGACGGCGGGGGACGTCTACAGCCGCTACCTCGTGCGCTTTGAGGAAGTGCGCCAGGCGATGTCGATCATCGAGCAGTTGATCGACCGGATTCCGCCGGGCCCGATCAACGTGTTCGACGACAGCAAGACCAACCTGCCCGGCAAGGATTCGGTCTACAGCTCGATCGAAGGGCTGATCCAGCACTTCGAGCTTCTGATGTGGAACCGCGGATGGAAAGCGCCGGTCGCCGAAGTCTATGCCGCCAACGAAACGGCCAACGGCGAACTCGGCTTCTACCTCGCTGGCGACGGCAGCCCCAAAGCCTGGCGGGCCCGGTGCCGGCCGCCGAGCTTCATCAACTACCAGGTGTTCGCGAAGCTGATGGAAGGACATCTTCTGGCGGACGTCGTGGCGGTGCTGGGTAGTTTGAACGTTATCGCCGCGGAGCTTGATCGGTGACGTTCGATCGTCGCTGCGCGGGCGCGACGTCCGCGAAGTCGCAAGTAGTGAGAGTCGCAAGTCGGCAGAGCGTAACGCCGGGATGAACCGTGCCTTTAGACCAATCAACCTTCCGAGA
Source organism: Phycisphaerae bacterium (assembly GCA_963577635.1). Lineage (GTDB taxonomy): Bacteria > Planctomycetota > Phycisphaerae > Phycisphaerales > Phycisphaeraceae > CAUZBA01. The sequence goes on along the minus strand of CAUZBA010000260.1, from coordinate 368 downwards.
CTTGAGACTCTCACCACTTGCGACTCGCGGCCCGCCGTAGCGGGCCGCGCCGACTTGCGACTCTGGACACCAAAGTCGCCGTCGCGACTAATGACACCAATATGGCCTGGATAACCAAAAACTCCGGCACCGCGCAGATCGAACGCCGCGCGGAACCCTATCTCGGCGACGAGCTCAAGGCGCAGCTCGAAACCGACGTCCTGTCCCGCTACCCGACGCGCCGCGCGGCGTTGATGCCGGTGCTGCATGCGATCCAGGAGGAGGCCGGCTGGCTGCCGCATCAGGCGATCGAGGAGGCGGCCACCTTTCTGGAGTTGCCCGCCGCCGAGGCGCTCGATACCGCGTCGTTCTACGAAGAGTACTGGCTG
>CAUZBA010000259.1:0-5103 GCA_963577635.1 Phycisphaerae bacterium | reverse complement strand
TCCAGGGCTGATCCGGAGCAACGGATGAATCGGCCGCAACGCGAAGAGTGGAATCACGATGCCTCACTACCGGTATCAGTCTCGGACCTCCGACGGGCAGACCTCGGTCGGCGTACTCACGGCCCAGAACGCGATGGCGGCGGCGCAGGCGTTGCGGTCGCAGGGGCTTCAAGTTGTCCAGTTGCGGCCCGCGACCGTCAAGTCGGTTTCGAAGTGGGTCGGTCGGGTGCAGGGCCTGAACGCGACCACGGGTCCCTCGCAGAAGGACATTCTCAACTTCACCAGCCAACTCGCCGTGATGATCCGCGCCGGCATTTCGATCCGTGCCGCGCTGGAGGGCATCGCCGACCAGACCGAGAACCCCAAGTTCAACGCGCTGCTGACACAGATAAAGCACGACGTCGAGTCCGGCAAGCAGTTCAGCGAGGCGATCGCGAAGCACCCGAAGTACTTCGGGCCTCTGTACGTGAACATGGTGCGGGCGTCGGAGATGTCGGGCAGTTTCTCGCGCATGCTCGACCGCATCGCCGCTTACCTGGCGCAGCAGATCGAGACGCGCAGCATGGTGGTCGGCGCGATGATCTACCCCGCGGTGATCGGAACGCTGGCGGTCGGCGTGACCATCTTTCTGCTCACCTTCGTTCTGCCGCGGTTCGCGTCGGTGTTTGAGGGCAAGGAGGCGGCGATGCCCTGGCCCACGCGGTTTCTCATGGGGGCCAGCGGCTTCATGGTGGATTGGTGGTGGGCGGTCTGCCTGGGCCTCGTCGCGCTGGTCGTCGGGTTCGTGAAGACCGAGGTCGGGGGCTGGTGGTTCGACAAGACCAAGCTGTCCATCCCGATCCTCAAGAATATGTTCCGCGCGATGTACATCTCGCGCAGCCTGCACACGATGGGCGAGCTGGTCAACGCCGGTGTGCCGATGCTCGACACGATCGCCATCACCGGGGACGTGAGCGGCAATCGCCTGTTCAAGAGGACCTGGCGTGCCGTGTATCACTCGGTCAAGCAGGGCAAGAAGATCGTGCAGCCGCTGTACCGTACATCGCTGCTGCCCAAGGCCGTGGTGCAGATGATCGCGGCGGGCGAGGAGTCCGGAAAACTCGGCGAGGTGCTCGACGAGGTCAGCACCTTTTATACGCGGCAGCTTCGGCAGACGGTCAAGACGGTGACGTCCATGATCGAGCCGTTGATGATCATGATCATGGGCGGCGTGGTCGGCTTCATCGCCATGGCGATCATCCTGCCGATCTTCAAGCTGTCGACGCTGGTGAACTGACCCGGGTCGCGGCGAAGGTCGCGGGTCCTGGTGCAATGCTCGCGGCGCAGTGGCGGCCCGCTCGGCTAGAGGTGGAACATGGTTAACCGCAAGTCACGACGGGGATTCACGCTGATCGAAGCGGCGTTGACGACCATCATCGTCGGCACGGGCGTGCTGTCGATCATGGCCGCGCAGCAGGCTTACCACAAGAAGAACGACTGGGCCCAGCGCAGCGGCACCGCGATTCTCCTCGCCAACGAGATTCGGGAGATGACGCTGAGCCTTCCCCTGGATGACCCGCTGTCCGGATCGAGCAATCAGGGCCCGGAGACGGGCGAGGTCACGGTGGACGACTATGACGACCTGGACGACTTCGCGGGTACGGTCACCAGCGGGTTCGGCGCGGGGCTGACGTTCGATCCACCGATCGATGCCATGCGCCAGCAGATACCCGCAATGGCGGGTTGGTCCCAGCAGGTCCAGGTGGAAAGTGTTCTGCCCGGCTTCGTCAGCGCGACCCTGTCACAGCCGCTGGGAACGACCGAAATGATGCGGGTCACGGTCAGTGTCCGTTACCAGGGTCCGAACGACCCGAGCCCCAACGCGATCACACAATTGAGGTGGCTGGTCGCGGAGTAGAACCCCAATGGTTGGAGGCCTTGGGATCGACACGATGAACCATCGAATGGGTACAAGGTATCGTCACCGCCGCCATCGCGGCGTGGCGGCAATCCTAGCGATGATGTTTCTGGTGATCTTCTCGTCGCTCGCCGCGGCCATGGCGATCGTGGCCCAGGGCAACCTGTCCACCGCCGACACGCACATGAAGGTGAACCGCGCTCTGGCGGCGGCCGAGACGGGAATGCAGTTCATCATGTTCCGCCTGAATGAAGTGACCGCCAACGTCACCACGACGGACGGACTGATCGATGACAGCAACGCCGTCGATCTTTGGAACACGACCCGCCCGATGCTCTTGACGGCATTGAAAAATGAGCTGCACAACCTCACCGAACCGGTCGAGACAGGCACGACACTGCAGATCGGACCGGTCACTCTGGGGGCGGGCGATCCTGCCTTCACGGCGATCTTCACGCCGCATCCGATCGCCAACGAGGACTACGACGCGGCGTACTACAACCGCGAGCCCTACCTGGGCCTTGGCGTATCCAACGCGAACCCCCTCGACGCCACGTGGTTGCGCGTGCGCGTCGAGTCGAGCGACGGCCCGGTCGGCCAGGAGGTGGCTCGGGGCATCGAGATGGACTTCAAGATGGACAAGAAGATCCGTTTCGCGATTCTCTCCAAGAGCAGGGTCATGATCGGCCGCAACGTCATGATCAAGGGTCCGATCGGCAGCCGGTTTACCGACACGCACCTCGCCAACGGACACCCCGTGCAGATGGTCAGCGACTTCCGGGGCCTGGACTCGCAGCTCGATACGTCCATCGACCAGCTCGTGGGCACGCTGGTGAATAACGACATGGACGGTGACAACCGGATCAACATCGCCGACCCGGCGGAGACCTCGGGCCTGTCCGATCCCGACGCCCTCGACGTGAACGACGACGGCTACATCGACGATTACGACATGTTCCTGAACCACTTCGACACCAATGGCGACCTGTCGCTCAGCGCCACCGAGCTGGATACGTCGAATGACATCGTGGCGGCCCAGCTGCTCAATCTGATCGACACGTTCGGCGACCCGAGCCGCTACGGCTACGGCGACGGAGTCATCGACAACCAGGACGCCTACACCAAGATCCGAGGCGACGTGAAGGTGACCGCCGCGCTCAACGGCTGGCAGATCGGTGCCGCGGATCCGAGCGGTAACGGCACCGGCGACTACAAGGATTTCTTTCAGGGCGCCATCATCCCCGGCCACGGCGAGTATCCGTTGACGTTCGAAGCGGACGACGCCGACGTGCACCAGTTCGAGCCGACGGACTTCGACGTGAGCACCTTCCGCAACATGACCGCGGCGGATTCTTTCGACACGCAGGTGAACGCGGAGCTGGCACTCTACGACCCGAACAATCCCTCAACGCCGCAGCCCGTCGGTGCCACGACCGAGGAGGTCCCCTACGGGTCGGCACACCCGTACGACTTCTACGACCGGCCGGTATACGAGAACATGACGTTCACGGACGTCCGCGTTCTCAAGGGGACCAATGCCCTCTTTAAGAACTGCAAGTTCATCGGCGTGACCTTCGTCGAAACCACGACGGACAACGTCGATCCGAACTACAACCAGGCGGGCACGCAGGAGGCCGATGGTTCGCTCAAGTTCCCCGGCACCGTGGCGATGGTCGGCGGGTCACCGGTGGCCGACACCAAGACCATCTCGAACAACGTGCGCTTTGACGGTTGCACCTTTGAGGGCGCCATCGTCTCGGATGCTCCGAACGGTTTCACCCACGTGCGGAACAAGATCGCGTTGACCGGACAGACACAGTTTGTCATTGATGCCTCCACCGCGCTGACCGACCCCCAGAAGGAGATGTTCAAACGCAGCACGCTGTTGGCGCCGCACTATTCGGTGGAGATGGGAACGTTCGTAAACCCGAGCGACCCCAACGAAACCGTCGACCTGTCGGGCACCATCGTGGCCGGTGTGCTCGACATTCGCGGCCAGGTCACCATCACCGGGACGATCCTGACCACGTTCGAGCCCAGCGTCAGCGTGGCGCCGGTCGTCGGCGACACCTCGCCGCAATTCAACACGACGCTGGGTTACTTCCCGTCGGCCGACGGCGACCTGGAAGCGGAAATGCCCGCGGTGGGCATGGGCATGATCAAGATCCGCTATGACGAGTCACTCGGGATGCCGGACGGAATCCTCGGCCCGATTGAGATCCTTCCCAACAGCATGACGTATACGGAAACGGGGAAGAAATGATGTGGACAGGCACGAAGGCACGAAGGCACGGAGGCACGAGGGGGGGGCGGCTGCGGCGGGGCCTCAGTATTGTTGAGACCCTGATTGCACTGGCGATCAGCGCGCTGCTGTTGACGGCGACGATGGTGGCCATCGACGCCAGCTTCAGGGCGTATGCCGATACGGCCGCGACGGCCACCACTCAGGCGGCGACGCGCTTGCTCACGCACCGGTTCATGTCGATGATCCGCACGAGCACGGCGCATGGGCCGCTGGTGCCCGACGCGGGCAGTACCCCTCCGGTGACGCTCAACGGCAACACGATCTCGAGCCACTATATCGAACTGGTGGACATGCGCAACAACCTCGTGCGCCTGGAATACCGCGCGGCCGATGAGGAGCTTTGGGCCACGAGCACGCCTCTGGGCGGTGGGGCCGCAACCAGTCAGCCGCTCCTGAGCGGTGTGAGCGACTGCCAGTTCTTCGCCCAGCGGCGCCAGGACGAGGACAACGTCTGGGTGCTCGAACGGGCCACCATGGATCTGACCGTCGATTCGCCACCCGACGCCACGCTGGCTATCGAAAACGGCGCGCCGCAGCCCATTCGGATGATTGCGTCAACGACGCCAAGGCAATTGCAGTAGGAGAGGCATTGAGGCACGAAGCACGAAGGCACGAAGGGGGGAGGGATCACGGTTCGGTAACCGGTTCGCTTTGGTTGCATTTCATTCCTATTTTTAGCGCTCGACGCGGTAGCGAGAAGGCCCACCTACGTCTACTGATCGTCTGCGACAATCCCCCCTCCGTGCCTTCGTGCCTCGTTTTTAGCAATGGCGCGTACCTGTTCGCCGCTGTGCATCCATTGACGGGCAAGTCATCGGCGTTGATCGCCCCGAGTGTCAACACCGATTACATGAACCACCATCTGTGTTTCATCAGCGAAGAGGCAGGCGCGGACACCCAC
>CAUZBA010000258.1:0-5122 GCA_963577635.1 Phycisphaerae bacterium | reverse complement strand
ACTCGTGCCCCAAGCCAACCGGACGTTGCCACACGCGATGTCGCGGCAGGTAACGTCGCGACGGCCAGCTTTGCGGCGGCCGGGGTCACCACAGCCGGTTCGCCGCAGTTCTGTCACCGCCAGCGCGTCACCGCATCCTTGCATGACGCCGGTGACGGACGGGGCAGAAGCTCTGGCCGTGTAGGCGGGCATTGACACCTATCCCAATTTGAGAACGCCGCCCCGGGGCGGCCAGGACCGGCGTCCACACCGGCTCAGAGACCTCTCACGGGGTTACCGGTTCGCCGACCACGCGGTCCCGGCTCGCCGGACGACCATGAAGGACGACCCGCCGTGGCAACTCTATTTCACCTGGCGCAACAATCCCTCACGCTGACCACCGTGATCGTCGGTCTCGTCGCCCTGTGCGTCGGCGCCGCGGCCGTGGTTCTCGTCGGCAAGATGACGGGAGCCCGGGCGCTGTCCGAAGCGCGTCGGGAGGCCGATCACCTCCTGCGAGACGCCCGAAGGGAAGCCGACACGCTGCGAAAGCAGACCGAGCTGGACGCGCGCAACGAACTGGCCAAGCTTCGCGAAAAATTCGACAAGGACATCAATGAGCAGCGCAACGAGTTGAAGGAGATCGAGCGCCGCCTCACGAAGCGCGAGGACACGCTTGACCGCAAGCTGGACACGCTGACCACGAAGGAGAAGTATCTCGACGACCGCGAGGATAGCCTCAAGGATCGCGGAAAAGCGGTCGCCGGCAAAGACGCCGAGCTCGACACGCTCATCGAGGATCAGCGGAAGCAGATCGAAAAGGCGCACGCCGAACAGAAGCAGGCGGTGCTGCGGATAAGCAATATGAGCGAGGATGAGGCCCGCAAGGAGTCACTTCGCTTGGTGGAGCAGGAGGTACAGCACGAAGCCGCGAAGCTTATCCAGCGCGAGATGGAGCGGGCCGAGGAGGAGGCGAAGGAGAACGCCCAGCGCATCACGCTTCAGGCGGTGCAGCGGTACGCCACGGAGCACACCGCCAACACGACGGTCTCGACGATTGCCATCCCAAGCGACGACATGAAGGGTCGGGTGATCGGCCGCGAGGGCCGCAACATTCGCGCTTTCGAAAAGGCTACCGGCGTGGATGTGATCGTCGACGACACGCCCGGTGTCGTGGTGGTCTCCTGCTTCGACCCGGTCCGCCGCGCCGTGGCGTCCGAAGCGCTTCAGAAGCTTCTGGAGGACGGTCGCATCCATCCCACGCGGATCGAGGAAATCGTCGAGCAGATCAAAGAAGAGATGCAACAGCGCCTGGTCAAATTTGGACGCGACGCGTGCATCGAGGCCAATATCCAGGGCCTTCACCCTCGAGTCAGCGAGACGATGGGCCGCCTCTACTATCGAATGAGTTATGGCCAGAACATCCTGCGGCACTCGCTCGAGGTGGCGTACCTGTGCCAGGTGATCGCCGACGAGCTGGGCCTCGACGGCGCCATCGGCAGGCGCTGCGGCTTCCTGCACGACATCGGCAAGGCCATGGACCATGACGTCGAGGGTCCGCACCCGGTGATCGGAATGGAATTCTGCAAGAAGTTCGGCGAGAAGGAAGTGGTTCTTAACGCGATCGAGGGGCATCACAACGACATCCCCGCCACCACGCCGTACACGCCGATCGTCATGGCCGCCGACGCGATCAGCGGCGCGAGGCCGGGAGCACGGCGCGAAACACTGGAAAAATACGTCAAGCGCCTCGAGCAGCTTGAAGCGATCGCGACCAGCATGAAAGGCGTGAAACAAGCATTTGCTATTCAGGCAGGCCGAGAAGTCCGCGTCATCGTCGACCCGGACAATGTTGACGACGCGAACTGCGTCTACGTTGCCCGCGACATCGCCAAGCGAGTCAGCGAGGAAATGACGTTTCCGGGAGAGATCCGGGTCACGGTCCTGCGCGAGATGCGGACTGTCGAGTATGCGCGTTGACGGGCGCGTGGGTGAGGCGAGGTCAGGGGCCGGCGACGGAGCGACGGAGGAGCCGGACCACCTCTCACTTTCCTGATTTCCTGCTCTATCCCCCCCTTCGTCGCTCCGTCGCCTTTCCGTCCCTTCCCCACCTCTTGCGCACGCGGCGCCAGCCACCCTTCACTTATCAGGAACCGGCACGTAATCCGACGTAAAGTCGAGAAACTTGCCGCCCAGGCTTCTCTCGATTTCATCAACCCGTTCGATCGTCAACGGCAGGCGCGAATCACCAACGGCTTCGCGCCAGGCTTGATCGATGCACGCGTCAAAGGCCGCCGGCATTGGCGCAGTGGTTCGAAGACGCAGTTCGAAGCGATCGTCGCGGTACTGGTGGATCTGGTACTGCCGCAGGTGGACGGTCAGTTCATCCGGAACCCGCTCGAGGGCCTCGCGCAGGGCGCCGACGTACGCGAGCGTGTTGGCGGGTAGGTACGCGATGCGGCTGTAACGGCCCGACAGTTCTCCGAACGTGGACAGGCCGTGGCCGCACGGGCAGGGTCCGTCGACGGCGACCGCCATGTCGTCCGTGTCGTAGCGGATCAACGGCATCGTCGGGTTCGCCAGGGCCGTCACCAAGACGCGGCCGGTCCGGCCCGGCGGACACGGTCTGCCCTGGTCATCGACGATCTCGACGATGCAGTGCTCGGTATGAACGTGATAGCGTCCTACATCGCAGCGCACGGCCACCCTTCCGATTTCATTCAGGCCGTAGTTCTGATGAACCGGCACGTTGAATGTCCGCTCGACCCGGCGACGCATGGAAGGCGTCAACTGCTCGGAGATCGCGCAGAGGCCGCGGAGCCGATTCAGGGGACTGTGCCCTGCGCATTGCAGGGCCAGGTGCTCGAGCGATTCGGAATAAGACAACAGATACGCTGGCTGCAGCTTCTTGAGCCAGTCGATCTGTTGCTCGATCGAATTCGTGACGTTGAAACAGTGTTCCGAACCGGTATAGAAGAATTTGCCTACGTAGCGCCAACGCGACAGCCGGTGCGTGGCCCCGTCGGGAAGCATCGACCCGTCCGTCATGCGCGGCAGATGGCTTGCCAGACGGATCGTCGCCATCGTCTGCGCCGGATCGAAGCGGAACCATCGGAACTGCCGTTGTCCCAGGACCGTGAACATCCTGTTGCTCTGGGCCGATTGAATCACGCGCGTCGGGCGCCCGGTGGTGCCCGAAGACTTGACGATGCCGAACGTCTTGGCGTCCGCGGGCAGCCTGTCGGGTTTCAGCCTCGCCCCGTTCTCGTAGACCTGGCGTTTGGACAGCACCGGCAGCCTGCACAGGTCGTCCGGCAGGTTTAAGTCTTGCGGAGCCAGGTCCATCCGCCGAAAAAGGTCTCTGTAATAGGGCACCTCCGCGGCCACGAACCGGATCAACGCGGTCAACGCCCTCTGCTCGGCGAGGCGATGCTGGTCCGGCGCGGCGAACTCGTTTTCAAGCAGTTGTCCGAACCACGATACAGACGCATACTCGGCGCGCAGACGCCAGCGGCGATGTTCGGAGATTTCCCGATCCTTGTCCGTCGCGATGGGGTCGTTCACGGGTCGAATCTCGATTCATGGTGAGTGCCGATGCGACCGGTGGCGGTCCATCCGCACACGCCTGCGCGTCCACGATGTACCAGATCACTCTCGCTCGTGCCATCACGCGACGTTTCTATTCGGCAACCATCGTTGATATGCTTTCGGCTCGATGCACCGCGTGCGGGCTGCACACGGTCGTGAATACAAGAGATGACCGACAAGCACAAGAAAAAAATCGTGATCCTGGCTGCCGGGAGTCTCGACGCGTTCACCGCGAAGACCGCCGCGGGCATCGTCCGTTACCGGCCCGACGAGGTCGTCGGCGTCCTGGACCCGTCGCACGCGGGCGAGCGGCTGGAGGAGCTTCTTGGCGTTGGTGAAGGCATTCCCATCGTCTCGAGCCTCGACAAACTGGACCACCTGCACCCCGACACGCTCGTGATCGGTGTCGCGACGCCGGGCGGCCGGCTTCCCGACGAATGGCGTCCCATCCTGCGCGGGGCCCTTGAGCGTCGAATGCAGATTGTCAACGGTCTGCACACCATGCTCGGTGAGAACGCCGAGCTGGCCGAACTGGCCGCCAGAAACGGCGCGACGATCTGGGACGTGCGACGGCCACCCGAAGATCTGAGCGTCGGCATGGCCCGGGCCGCCCAGGTCAATGGCCACACGGTCCTGACCGTCGGCTCGGACTGCAACGTGGGCAAGAAAATCGTCGCCATCGAGCTGTCGCGCGAGTTGACCAGCCGCGGCCAGGACGCGGTATTCGTTCCGACCGGCCAGACCGGGGTCATGATCGCGGGCCGGGGCATCGCCATCGACCGTGTCATCGCCGACTTCGTCTCGGGTGCCGTCGAACAGATCGTGATGGAGCAGCGCGACCACGACTGGATCGTCATCGAAGGCCAGGGAGGAATCTTTCACCCCGCCTATTCCGGCGTCACGCTCGGCCTGATGCACGGCGCCTGCGCCGGGGCCATGATCCTCTGCCACCAGCCGACGCGATCCTGCCTGCGCCACACGCAGATCCCCATCCCGTCGCTGAAAGAACTCATCGCGGTCCATGAAACCCTGATGCGGCCCGTGCGACCGTCGCGCGTGGTCGCCATCGCACTGAATTGCCTCGATCTTTCCGAAGCCGACGCCACGCAGGCCGTTTACCGGGCCGAGCAGGAGTGCCAATTGCCCGCGACCGACGTCGTACGGTTCGGGGCGGGGCCGCTGGCCGATGCGCTGGTCAACCATTTCGTCCGGACGGCGCAACCGACGTCATGAATCTTGCACACGCACCGCTGCGGCTCACACTGCGCGAGACGTTCCGCATCGCGCGGGAATCGAGCGACGTTCGCGACAACGTCCTGGTGACGCTGAGCGACGCGTCGGGAGCCGAAGGCATCGGCGAGGCGGCGCCGAGCCCCTACTACGGGCAGTCTGCGGACGGGGTCGCGGCGGCCCTTGACGGCCTGGCATTGCCACAGGTTTCTGATCCCAAGGTGCTCGAAGACATTCTGGCTGCGCTGCAGGCTCCGCTGGCGAATCACAGCTCGGCCCTGGCCGCCGTGGACATGGCGCTTCACGACATGCTTGGCCGGAACAT
>CAUZBA010000257.1:0-5128 GCA_963577635.1 Phycisphaerae bacterium | reverse complement strand
GCCGGAACCGAGGGTTCCAGCAGCAGCAACAGCCCGCTGGCCAGCGTCATCGCCCCCACGAGGCTGACCAGCACAATCAACGTTCTGCGATCGGGTACGAACGACATCAATCCATGACCAAAATGAGGCGATCCGTCCAGACATTGGACCGACTGCCGTTACGTATCACATCGGACAGCCGGTCCGAACTTCGTTGAAATTCCCCTCCCAATCGTCGTATTCACTTTTCGGACATTCACGCACCGCTGAAATGAACCAAACCGATCACTGCTGTTCCAGCGGCGCCAATCGCTCGCGCAGTGCCGGCTGATTCCCGCCGTACACGTTCTTCTCCTGCGCCGAGCGGTACTTTCCGCGCAGGGTCTGATACCGTTCATACTGTGTACGCGGCAGATTTTCCGGAAACAGAGGCTTCTGGCAGCCGAGGGCGGCAACGGCCGCCACCAGCAGGATCACGCAACGGCCATAGCGCGCGATGCTCATCCGGCCGATTATATCTTCGAACGCTCAAAGGTGGCGACGCGTCGCAGCCGGGCTGTTGCAGCCGACCGGCGGCGGCTGAACAGCCCGCACCCCTCGAGACCGCGAGACGGCGAAACGGGTCCCGGATGTTCAGCCGAAGGTCGGCTGCAACAGCCGGCATGTGGCGCGTCAGCACTCGCAGGTTTGAGGTGTTAGATTGATTGCACGGCGTCCACTGCTGGCCCTACCGCCACCGTGGGTCGGCGACCGGGGTCGGCATTGCAAACGTAGAAATACTCGTCATTTACGACTGGCGCGGCCGAGACACTCCCGCCGCGCGACGGCGCACCTCCGGGGCCGCAGATGGGCCACTGGAGAATCGACAGCCATGACCGACCACTGGTCCAGGACATTGATTCCCACGGCCCGCCAGGTCCCGGCTGACGCCGAGGTGCCCAGCCACCAGCTGATGCTGCGCGGTGGCATGATCCACAGGCTCGGCAGCGGCGTCTACAGCTATCTGCCGCTGGGTTGGCGCAGCCTGCGCAAGGTCATCCAGATCATCCGCGATCAGATGGATCGCGCCGGAGCCGTCGAGGTCTTCCTGCCGACGCTCCAACCGATTGAGCTGTGGGAGAAAACAGGGCGGCGCCTCGACTATGGCGACAACCTGTTCGTGGTCACCGACCGTCACGGCCGGCAGCAGGCCCTGGGGCCAACGCACGAAGAGGTCATCACCGACCTCGCCGGGACCTACCTCAACAGCTATCGCGACCTGCCGATCACGCTGTACCAGATTCAGACCAAGTTCCGCGACGAATACCGCCCGCGTTTCGGCGTCCTGCGTTCGCGCGAGTTCCAGATGAAGGATGCCTATTCGTTCGACCTCAACGCCGAAAGCCTCGATCGCAGTTACCAGGCGATGTACGAGGCGTACTGCCGCATCTTTGACCTCTGCGGCCTGCCGTATGAGATCGTCGAAGCCGAATCGGGTCCGATCGGAGGATCGGCTTCGCACGAGTTCATGGTGCCCTCGCCGACCGGTGAGGACGTCATCCTGAAATCGGACAAGGGTGACTACGCGGCCAACGTTCAAAAATGCTCCATCGGACACCGTGGCGCCGAACCGGATCTGGGCGGCGCGCCGACCGGCAACCTCGAAGAGATCCGGACACCGGATTGTGCCTCGATTGACGCGGTCACGGCGTTTTTCAAGCGCGAAGTCGGCAGCCGGCTCAAACCGCAGAACATGCTCAAGACATTGGTGTACGAGTTGGAGGGCGACGCGGCCGATGTGTGGGGTCGGTTCGTCGTCGCGATCGTGCGCGGCGACCACGATGTCAACGAAACGAAGCTCTCCGAGGTCCTCACCGGCTCGAAAGGTGCCCCCGGGACCGTCCAGATGGCGTCCGGCGAATCCGCCGACGCCGGCGGGTTCGTGATCGGTTTCGTAGGGCCCCACGTCGTGGCGGGGCGGCGCGACGTCTCGGCCGTGGTCGATGTCGATGCGGCGCAGGGGGGATTCTGGGTCACCGGCGCCAACGAAATCGACCACCACGTCAAGCACTTCAATTGGACCAGAGATGTACTGGACGCGCCTCACCGCAACGTTGAGGTCGCTGATATTCGCAAGGCCGCCGACTCGGATCCGTCACCACTGAATAACGGAGGCGTGCTGCGCGAAACGCGCGGGATCGAGATCGGCCACCTATTCAAGCTGGGTACGAAGTACACCGAAGCGTTGGGCGTCGACGTCCTGGACGAAGACAACCAGCGTCAACCGGTCATCATGGGCTGTTACGGCATCGGAGCCAATCGCATCCTCGCCGCCACCATCGAGCGCGACGGCGGCAATGACGAGCACGGCATCATCTGGCCGGTGCGCATCGCGCCTTACGAAGTGATCATCACGCCGATCCGATTCGAGGGCCGCGTCGCCGAGGTCGCGCAGCACATTGCCGACGAGTTGGAGTCGCACGGGCGTGACGTGCTGATCGACGACCGCGACCAGCGCCCGGGCGTCAAGTTCACGGACGCCGACCTGATCGGCATCCCACTTCGGATCACGATCGGCGAGAAAAGCCTCAAAGAGGATCAGGTGGAGCTAAAACCGCGCCGACGGGCCCAGAGTGAATCGGTCAACGTCGCGCAGGCCGCTGCCCGGGCCGTGGATCTTCTAAAGGACCTTTAGTCGTTGCTACCACCCGTCACGCGGGGTGACCCAGATGACCGACTACGACGCGACGGTGCAGATCGTGCGCCGTCTGACCGAAGCGGGCCACAAGGCCTACCTGGCCGGCGGGTGCGTGCGCGATCGGCTGCTCGGCGTGGAGCCGAAGGACTACGACGTCGCGACGGACGCCGAGCCGGACGTCGTCCGGCGTTGTTTCCGTTCGAGCCGGTTCGTCGGCGAATCGTTCGGCGTGGTCCTGGTGCCCATTCGCCACAATCGCCAACAACACCTGATCGAGGTTGCGACGTTTCGCACCGAGTGGGGATACACCGACGGCCGACGGCCGACGCACGTGACGTTCAGCGATGCCGAGCACGACGCGACCCGGCGTGATTTCACTATTAACGGGCTGTTCGAGGATCCGTTGGCCGCCAGCGACGACGAACGCATCATCGACTACGTCGAAGGCCTGCCCGACCTTGAACGGGGCGTGATCCGCGCCATCGGCGACGCGGACACGCGGTTCGGCGAGGACTACCTGCGCCTGCTGCGTGCGGTGCGTTTCGCCGCGCGGTTCGGTTTCGAGATCGAGTCGGCAACGGCCCGGGCCATCGAGCGATACGCCAAGCGACTCGGGAAGATCAGCAGGCCGCGCATTGGACAGGAAGTGATGGCCATGCTCACCCCGGGCCCAGACGCCCACCCGCTGCAGGCGGCCGGGCTGATCCAGGATTCGCACCTCGATGGTCCGGTCCTGACTGAGTCGCACGCCACGCCGCCCCTGGCGACGCTTGGCGCACTATCAAATGACGCCGCCTACCCGACGGCGCTCGCGGCGTGGTTGACCGATCGCCACTACTCTTCTGCCGGCAGCGGCGCCGACGTGCTGGATGCTGCCGCCGCCGAAGATGCGGCCGGCCGGTGGCGGCGGGCGCTTTGCCTGAGTAACGGGCACCACGATCAACTGCGGCAGGTGCTGCGGGCGGCCGTGAACGCTCGATCTTGGCCGACATTGCCGCTGGCGCGTCGCAAACGGCTCCTGGCCCATCCCATCTGGCCGCAGGCCGCTGCCCTTCTCCAGGCATCTGCTGCGGCCGGCCGCGATGTCGAGGTCACCGAACAGGTCCTCAATGAATCGCGATCTCTGCTTGAACAGGATGTGGCGCCGGAACCATTGGTCAACGGTGACGACTTGATTGAGATCGGGCTTCGGCCCGGACCTCGGTTGGGGCGACTGCTTGACGCGGTGTACGACGCGCAATTGGAAGGCTGTGTGCGCGACCGCGCCGAAGCGCTCGACTGGGTTCGCCGGGAAACGTTATCTTAAGACTCGTGGCACCTGATTAAGTTTCTCGTCCCCTGGCACCTGACCCCACATGATGGACGTTCTCTTCGCCCACGCCGACATCGCGGCGCCGTGTCTCGTCCTGGCGAGCGTGGAGTCGCTGCTACTCGAATCGAGCCACGTCACCAGCTACATCCTGGTCGCGTTGCTCCTTTTATCCAGTGGCGTCGGCGCGCCGATACCCGAGGACATTCCGCTGCTCATCGGCGGCTGGCTCTGTCTGCTGGGTCAGGCTCGCCTCGCGGTCATGATCCCCCTGGCCTGGTTTTTCGTCCTCGCGGGCGACTGTGTTCTCTACGTCCTCGGTCGGCGCTACGGCCATCACGTTCCGAAGATCCCGGGACTGCGCATCGTCCTGACGGAGAAGCGACTGAACCGGGCTGAGCGATTCTTCGAACAGCACGGGGGCAAGACGGTCTTCTTCGTGAGGTTCCTCGCGGCGGTGCGGGCGGCGACATGGTTTGCCGCGGGAACGCTCAAAATCCCGTTCTGGAAATTCATCGCCTACGACGGCGCCGCGGCGCTTATTTTCGCCCCGGGCCTGGTCCTGCTGGGGTGGTATCTCGGGCCCAAATCGGAGCAGATCGGCCAATACGTTCGGTGGGCTCAGACCCTCCTGACGCTGGTTGTGCTGCTTGTGGTCATTGGTGTCGTTTCCTGGCAGCTCCTGCGCCATCGCAAGAATCAGGTCCAGACCGTCCGCAAGGCCGGTGACGCGCCCGCTTGACCCGGAGTCTCAGCTCCGCGTGCTTGCCTGCAACAGTCGTTCTTCTATTCTTTGTCGAATGGCTACAACTTCCACAGTCGGTCTGCAGTTGAAGGATGCGTACCGAAAGACCCTGGACCGTCTGGCCGCCGCGGCCGAACGAAGCGGGCGCCGCCGCGAGGACGTGCTCATGGTCGCCGTGACCAAGCACGCTAGCCCCGATCAAATCCGCCTCCTCGTGGGGCTCGGCCACGAGGACCTCGGCGAGAACCACGTGCAGTACCTGATTCAGCGCGTGGCGCAGCTCGAAGAGTTCCTGTCACGCCATCGGACGCTGGGGCGAGCCACGACCAGGAGCGGCGCGGCGCTGCCCACTTCCGTGCGCTGGCACATGGTTGGCCACCTGCAGCGAAACAAAGTCAAGCAGATTATTCCCCTCGTG
>CAUZBA010000256.1:0-5138 GCA_963577635.1 Phycisphaerae bacterium | reverse complement strand
GCGTGCTTTGGAGGACGAGCTCGCCGCCATGGGCCGCAGTCCACTTCCGGGCGCGCGTCAGGCCCATGCCTGCGCGGCGCCCTGCCGGCTTGGCGCTGAAGAACGGATCCGTCGCATGCGACAGAACGTGGGTGTCCATTCCTTCGCCGTCGTCCACGATCTGGATAATCATCTGTTGATCCGTGGAGTCGATCCCGGCAACCACCTGGACACCGGTTTTCGGTGAGGCCTGCATCGCGTTGAAGAGAAGTTCACGAACGGCGCCCGCGATCTGATCACGGTCCAAATCGATTTGGCTCAGATCGTTCTTGACCTGAAGTTGAATGGACACGTCGTGGCCCGCGTGTTCCGCGTCGCCGCGGACGCTGGCGATCGCATCCTCGAGCAGTGCCGCGACATCGGTGCGGCACCGGTTCGCGCCGTTCGGTTCGGCGAATCGGTGCAATGACGTGATCATGTCGCTGAGCCGTCCGGCCTGTTCCAGGACGAGCTGAGCGTCGCGCTGCGGCTTCGACCCCGGAGGCAACGCCGTGGCGAGCATCTGGCTGCGACCGCTGATCACTGCCAGGGGGTTGTTCATCTCGTGCGCGGCGCCAGCGGCCATTTCGCCTAAGCGCGCCATCGACTCGCGCTGAAGCATCCGGCCTTGCGTCTGGGCCACGACCCGGTTCGCCTCGGCGAGGTCTTCGCCCAATCGCCTGGCTCCGTCGTGCTGCGCCGCCGAGGCAATCGCGGCACCCCACACCGCCGTGAGCGCCTGCAGTTCGTTGAAGGGCCGGGCCTGTGACCCATCATGCAGCAAGACCGCGGCGACGCCCCATCCGCACCACAGTGGAAGAATTCGAAGTCGGCCAACGTCGTCTACCGTGCCCAGGTAACCTCGGATTTCCGGCAGAACACCGGCCACGTCCGTCTCGATCGACCTGTTCAAGTCTTGCCGGGAAAGATCGGGCCAGTGAGGCGAAGGATCGATGAACTGCCGTTCGAGCAATTCTCCGTCCGTGTGGTGTCGACTGATCATCCAGGTTGGCGTCGAATCCGGTTCGGGATCGATCAGTCCGGTCTGACGAAGCACCACGTACGTCCCCGCGTCGAGCACGGTCGCTGCGTTGCGGGCCACTTGATCGATGACGTCTTGAACGCTTTGGCCCGGCACAGCCCCCCGATGAAATTCGACGATGGTGTTCAGGATCCGTTCCTGACACGCGGCTGCAAGACTGCGGCGGTCCAGCGCACTGTTCAAACGGCCCAGGGCCTCGTTTGCCCGCTGTATGGATCGCACGAAAAGCTTAGGCGACGGCGCGTCACCCAGACCGAGCACTTTACAGCGCCACGGCAGCTCTTCGAATAATTTCTGTGAGATCGAATCAATGGTTTGCGCGTCAAGATCGATGTGACCACTGATCTCTTCGGCCTCCTGCGAATAGCCGAAGTTGCCGCTATATCCAATGTGGTGGCGGCGAACGATCAGATCGGCAAGGCCGACAACCTCGATAAGGTCCCTGTGATCGAGTCGCGGCAGCGTCTCGAATGGCGACCCGTGCAGCCACAGGCAATCCTGCACCGCGTACGGCAGATTCCAGTGCTCGGCAAGTCGCTTACCCGCGGTGTGATGATCAATCCCGATGATTCTTCGTTCAAAATCGGCGATGTTCCCCTGATTCAATTCGGTTAGCTCGATGACACGCGCGTAGCTCTTGGGCAAGACGTAATCTAGGGCGAGCTTGCCGAGGTCGTGTAACAGTCCGCACACAAAGGCCTCGGGGGCGGGGCAATCCGATGACGACCCATGCGCGCTGGCGATCAGCTCAGCGGCAATCGCGACGGCGATGCTGTGGCGCCAGAATTCGCGATGCTCGAAGGATTGTTCGGATCGATCGGTGTCGAACAGTTCCATCACCTTGACCGACAACACCGCATTGCGAACTGCCGCAAAGCCCAAGAGCACGACGGCACGCTCGACCGTCAGGCCGTCATGCTGAACGCCCGCGTCGGCGCGGCGGCAAAGAGAGAGTACCTTGGCGGTGAGCGCCGGATCGCTGCTGATCAGCTCGACCACCTGCGCCGCAGTAGACTCGTCGTCGGCAGTCAGAGACAACAGACGCGTGGCCACGACCGGAAGCGTCGGCAACGATTCGATCTGGCGCAGAATCAACTCGACGTGCCGTCGGCGATCGACGTGAGCCTCGGGAAGCACCTCGCCCGATATGACAGCGGCCTGCGTGGTCACGCAGCGTCTCCAGAAAAAAATGCCCAGGCAGCAGTTGCCGTGGGCTTCAGGACTTATCCCTCCTGGAAGTCCTTCCAATACCGCGAGGCGATCAAATCTCCAGCAGCGCGTTGATCCGCGCCATCAGGTGTTCGACGTCGAACGGCTTCTTGATGAAGTCGTCGGCCCCGGCGTCCATCAGCCCCTTGATGTCGTCCTGGTTAACGACGCCCGAGACGATGATGACACGCATGCCCTGAAGCTGCGGATTCTGACGAACGGTCTGGCACACGATGTTTCCGTTGATGTCCGGCAACATGTAGTCGAGGATCAGCAGGTCGGGTTTGAATTGCTCGGTGAGAACCCCGGCGTCATAACCCGTCGAAGCGGTCTTCACGGCGAACCGATCGTCGCTGCCGAGTAATTCGGTGAACATTTCGACCATGGTGTCGTCGTCATCCACGACCAGAATGCGTTTCGTGCCGCTCTGCATCTGATCGACCGTAATCTTGTTTTCCCGCATGAAGCGGATCAACTCGTCGCGCGGGATGCGGCGGAAACGGCTGCCCGGAACGCGGAATCCGCGAAGGCGGCCGCTGTCGAAGCACCGGATGATCGTCTGTTGGGAGATCTTGCAGATCTCTGCGGCCTCGCCCGTAGTGAAGATCTGCTTGGCGGCAGGATCGGAATGCCGGCCGTTGTCGGTAGTGGAATTGTTGTTTGCCATGGATCACACCTCCCCCGTCGGGTGATCACTGATCCGGACCAAAGTCAAGGTTTGCCCACCTTGTCCATTTTTTTACATCGGGCGACACCTCTACCGACTTAAGGTCGGTCGTCCGGCCGCCCTGCGGATTCGCTGCTGAGACGAATACCGATCGCGCCTGCGCATGCGATTAACCAGGGACCGCCGCGCAACGCGGCGTCCCTGTGGTTCCCGAAAAGTTATATTTCGATTTCCCCGCTCACACGGCGGCACACGGTGCCGATCGACGGGTCCGCCGTGTTACGGCTCACCCGCAGCCTGAATTTTGACTCTGTGTATCGACCTTATCTATCGACCGTATGTATCGACGTAGCAGCTCGCTCGGCGCAAGAAATTTGCGCCAGAATGTGCCGGCCGTCCTGTGAACGTGACCCACCGCAGCGCGGCATACGCCGCCCCGCGTGGCGTCGGCAGGGCTACTTCAATTCCACCGACCAGTAGGCATGATCGAGAAACTGTTGCCAGCACGCGTACTTATCGGATCCAAGGCGCAGGCTGATGGCAGGGTTGCGCCGCGGTTTGAACGGCTTGCGCACCAGCGTCATGTGCGCCTCGATCGGCGTCCGCCCGCCCTTCTTTGCATTGCACGTGACGCAGCAGCAGACCAGATTCTCCCAGCTGCTCTTGCCGCCCTTGCTGCGCGGCAACAGGTGGTCAAGGCTCAGCTCCGACGTCGACGAGCGCTTTCCGCAGTATTGGCACATGTTGCGATCACGCGCGAAGATGTTGCGCCGATTCAGCTTCACTTCCTGCTGCGGCAGTCGATCGTATCCCAGCAACCGAATGACCTTGGGCACGGCAAGGTGCAGGCGGACTGTTCGGACCCAGTCGTAGTGGTCGGTGTCGAACTCATGTTTCGTGGTACTCAGGTCGGTCCATCGCTCGAAATCGTACCCGCCGAAAGTTCCGTCTCCGACGTGAATGACCTCAGCCAGGTCGCGATAGACCATCGAGAACGCGCGCTGGGCGTTGATCACACGGATCGCCATCCACAACTTGTTGAGCACCAGCACGTGGGCGTTAATGCCACCGGCCGAAATGTCCATAACACCTCCCACCACAAGCATTCAGAACGACGCGAATCCTAGCATTGGTATGGCCCCGGTTCAACCCAGGTTCATCAATGATGCATCAATGCAACACCATCCACGTCAAGCGGGGAAGATCGGGTTGATTGTCCCGAACCGGTGCGATAACCTTTCATCGCCTCGGGGGTGTACCGAAGTGGTCAAACGGGGCAGACTGTAAATCTGCTGGCTTATGCCTACGGAGGTTCGAATCCTCCCGCCCCCATTCGCGGCGAAGCCCCTCATCTGCGGGGCTATTCGCTAGCGGACCGAGACTCTCAAAACTCCGCCGATTCGTCCGGTTCCAGGACGATTGGCTTGACCTTGGGCGCGTGAACCTTCAGGGCGTCCAGGAAGGCGGCCGGCGTGGGATCCATTGTGGGAAACACGCCGTAATGCGCGGGGATGACGTACTTCGGATTGATCATCTTGGTGGCGTAGCCGGCGCTGTCACCGCCGATGGTGAAGCCGCCGCCGCAGATATTCAGGATGGCCAGATCAGGCTTGTAGTAGTCGCCGATGATGATCTTCAGGTCGGAGCATAGGCCGGTGTCGGAAGAGATGTAGACCTTGAATCCGTTTTCGAATTCGACAACGAAGCCGATCGGGTCGCCGACGTCGCGCACCTTCACGCCACCGTCCGGCGTGGTGGTGATCTCGGATGAGGTGTGCTCGCAATGGACACCTGAGATCGAGATTCCGTCGATCGGCGGGTACGGGCCGCGATTCATTCCCCAACCGTCGTTGCAGAAATTCTCCAGGCCGGTCTTCTCTTTGATGTAGACCGCCGTTTCGACGGGCGTCATGATGATCGGGTTGAATTTCTTCGATAGAGCGACGATGTCGTTCAGGTTCAAATGGTCGAAGTGGGCGTGGGTCTGGAGAATGATGTCAACGCGCCCGAACGCTGAGACGTCCTTCTTGTACTTATCAGGGATTGCCGGATTCCCTTCGGGAAAGAACTCGTTTGCGGTCAGCCAGGGATCGGTCAGGAGAACCTTGCCGTTAGGAGACGTCAACTTCAGCGTGGCGAAGCCGATCATCTGCACCTGTACCTTCCCGTTTCCTTCAGCCATGGTCATGCTTCCTTCTGGTC
>CAUZBA010000255.1:0-5217 GCA_963577635.1 Phycisphaerae bacterium | reverse complement strand
ATGAGCCGAAAACATTGCGCGTCAATGGTGGCCAGTGGAAGATGTCCTTCGGATTCGGCGTCGATCGCATCCTGTCGTATGTCATGTCGAAGCGATCCGAACCTCAGTCGCTCGAAGATCCCCTGGCGTCACGGGGTGCGGGGGTGGAATAGAGCAGATTAGTCCTGAGCTTCCTGCAGCTGCACCTGGCTTTGTCGTGCTGCATCGACGATACTCAGGGGTATCGCCTGCTTCGCCCTCCGCGTCAGGCTTGCTTCGCCGACGCTCAAAACGCTACATTCAAACTTAACCCGCGCTAGGGGGCCGCCTTGCCTGCCACCAATGCCGACACGCAGCCGCAGAGGATCATCCGACTCGCGAATGTTCACAAGGCATTCGACCGCCTGATCGTGCTCAACGGGGTCAGCCTGGATCTGCAGAGGGGCCAGACGACCGTGATCATAGGACCCAGCGGCGTCGGCAAGAGCGTGCTGCTGAAACACATCATTGGCCTGGTCCGGCCGGATCGCGGCGAGGTGTACTTCGAAGATCAACGCGTCGATCGGATGAACGAGGCGCAACTCGTGGGAATTCGTCGGCGGATGGGCATCCTGTTTCAGATGGGAGCGCTGTTCGATTCGATGACGGTTGAACAGAACGTGACATTTCCTCTTGTGGAACACACGAAGATGTCGCCGTCGGAACGAACCGAACGCTGTGCAGCGGTTCTGCGACAGGTGGGATTGGACGGCATCGAGGCCAGCATGCCCTCGCAGCTTTCGGGCGGGCAACGCAAGCGAGTGGGCCTGGCACGCGCCGTGGTGCTCCAGCCACAGGTCGTTCTCTATGACGAGCCGACCACCGGGCTTGACCCCATTCGCGCCGACCTGATCAATGAACTGATCATCAGCCAGGCGCGGCGTACCGGGATCACCAGCGTGGTCGTTACCCACGACATGGCAAGCGCCACCAAGATTGCCGATCGAATCGTGATGCTCTACGATGGCAAAATCATTGCAGACGCCGATGCGGCGACGTTCACGAACCTGAACGACGACATTGTTCAACGATTCATTCATGGGCGCGCCGACCGTGAAGAGCTGCGCCGGATCCGCGAAGGATTCAACCCGGTCTAAATTCATTCATTCATGAGCGACCGAGCTCGCAACCTCACGGTCGGGATCACGGCACTGCTGGGCGTGGCCGGCGTGGTCGTGATGATGATGCTGTTCGGTTACGCACCGCGGTGGTTCGAAGACAATTACGTCGTGACGATCGTGATGAATAGCGCCGGCGGTCTGGGCAAAGGCAGCCGCGTGCTGATGGCCGGCAAGAATGTCGGCCGCATTGAATCGGTGGAGCTGACCGGCCCACCCAAGTGGGGGGTGATGGTCGTGGCCGCGGTCGACTCGAAGGTTCGGTTGCCCGGTCAAATCAAGATCAGTGTCGAGAGTCCCATTCTGGGGGGGAGCCCGGCACTGACACTGCAGCCGCGCCCACAGGCGTCGCAAACCCCGATCATTTACCTGCCCTCTGACGGCTCGGCGCGGATCGAAATCGAGGACGTTCCGTCCCTGCTCAGCGAGTTCGCGGCGGAACTGCGATCGGCGTTAAACGCCAGCGTCGGTGATCTGCGCATCGAATTGAGAAAGGCGCAGGCCAACCTGGATGCCCTGACCAGGACCTGGGTGACGGTGGGCACCAATCTCAACGAGTTGATCAGACCGCGCAGCCCACAGACCGTCGACAGCGACGAGACCGGTAAGACACAGGGCAACGTTGCGACCATGGTGGCCCGGGCCGACGCCCGCCTGCGGCAGATCGAAAGTGTGATCGAAGACATGAAGAAATGGGTGGGCGACCACGAACTGCGAACTCGGATTCGAAGCGCCGTCGTCAACACCGACAACTTAGTCAAGACAGCCGACGGTGGAGTCGGTCGTCTCGTCGCAGCGGTGGAATCGGCCGGGGCTTCATTCAAAGGACTGTCTCGAAAGTACACCGACGTCGCCGACGAACTGGCCCTGGCCATCCAGTCCCTGCGGCAGGTCATCATGCTCGCCGGATCCGGACAGGGTACGGTCGGAAAGGCCCTGAAGGATCCGGCCATTTTCGACAACGTGAACGACGCCTTCGAGCGCCTCAGCCACACCCTGGATGAAATGAGGATGCTGGTCGAGAAATGGCAAAAAGAAGGTATGCCCCTGAAATTTTGAAATACGTGATCATCATCCCGGACGGAGCGGCCGATCATCCGATCGATCACCTGGGCGGCAGAACGCCATTCGAGGCGGCCGACAAGCCGAATACGGACCGATTGAGCCTCGACGGCAGGCAGGGCACGGTGGTCACCACGCCGGAGGGTTTCGCATGCGGATCGGACGTCTGCACGATGAGCCTGCTCGGCTACGACCCCCGCCAATACCATCGCGGCCGGGCGCCGCTGGAGGCCGCCGCCGCGGGGATTCGGATGACGCCCAGCGACTGGGTATTTCGCGTCAACTTCATCACGGTGGTCGACGGGCTGATCCAGGATCATTCGGCCGGACATATCAGTTCACAGGAGGGCGCGCAACTTCTGCACGACTTGAACACCCGGGTCGAAATGCCCGGCATCGATCTGTACCCCGGGGTCAGCTACCGCAACATCATGGTGGATTCGTCGCAGAGGTGTGACTGGTCGGGTCTGAAGAGCACGCCGCCGCACGATGTGCCCGGAGAACCGATGCGCCGTCACCTGCCTACCGGCTGTGTTGACGCCACGCTGCTGCAACAGTTGATCGCCGAAAGTGAGGTTCTGTTCGCCGACCACGAGATCAACCGGACGCGCCGTGAGCTGGATGAGGCACCCGCAACCCACGTCTGGCCCTGGGGGCAGGGTCGAATGCCGCAGATGGAACCTTTCGAGGAGCGTTTCGGCCTGCGCGGGGCGATGATCACCGCGGTGGACCTTCTGGCGGGGATAGCTTCCTTCATCGGTTGGGACCGCCTGGAGGTCCCCGGACAGACCAGCTACCACGACACGGATTACACGGCCGCCGGACGTGCGGCCGTCGAGGCCCTCGAACGGTACGACATCGTCTGTGTCCATGTCGAGTCGCCCGACGAGGCCGCCCATGACGCCGACGCGGCCACCAAGGTTGCGGCCATTGAAGCGATTGACAGGCACATCGTGGGCCCGGTTTACGACGCCCTTCGCAACCAATGGCCTCAACATCGCGTCCTGTACCTGCCAGATCACTACACGGCTGTGGGGACGCGCAAGCACGATCCGACGCCAGTCCCCTTTGTCGTCTGCGGGCATCGATTTCGTGGGGTGGTCCAGCGGTCGTTTAGCGAGCGCCATGCCAACGAAGCCGATCTGCACATCGATTTCGGCCACGAATTGATGGAGTACTTCCTTCTCAGCGGCATTTGATCATTTAGAGCTTGGCGGTGTTGGCAACCTGTTGATACGGGAGTGGGAAGTCTCGAAGAGGGTCGTCTGCGGGATCGAAATGTCCTGCTGAAACAGCTCACCCACTGGCGGATATGCCGCCAAGCGTGTTTGTAAGTACATTATTTAAAAGGCGTTCTCGCCAACCATCGACATCGTGCCGGCTTAAATGCGGGGAATAGACGCCGGCGTGGACTCGATGGTGCTATCAGGGAACCTCTAAATTCCTCGTTGTGGATAAAGGTTCGCGCTTAAGCATCCTCAGGTCCGATATTTATGAAAGAACGTCAATAAATGAAGCGCATCTCGGCGAAATTCGGCACGAAGGGGATCGACTTCTCGTCCCATCCGAGCATGGCCGGGAAATAGACGAGAAATGCCCGGCCCATCATCAATTTACGCGGAACCACGCCTTCGGAATTGCCGACCGTCTTGAACCTCCGGTGCTCGATCCACTGATTGGTCTGCCGCCAGTAGCGGCTGTCCTGGCTCATCGGGCTGTTGTCGCCAAGGCAATAGAACTCGTCCATTGCGAGTTCCATCGGCGAGGTCCCGGCGAACGTCCCCTGATGCTTAGTCCGCGTGCCGTTGCCGGGCTTGGAAGGGGATCCAGGCTTGGCGCTGGAGTAATACAAGTCGCGGTCCAGAACGATTCGATGCAAAGAGACGGCGGCGCCGGATACGGAGATCGCGACCGTTGGATGGTGGTCGCCCGGAAGGGGCATTCGGTCCTTCAGGACGGCAATGGGCACTTCGTAGGAATGCTCGATCTCACAGACGCCATCGATCCAAAGACAGACCTGCTGATCGACGTGCCAGAGTTCGACGCGCCGCGTTGCACCGGGCTCGAAGGGTCCGACCTGCTTGGTGCCGAGGATTTTAGTATCTCCCGACCCGTGGGCGGACAACGTGGCGTTTCCCGATGCATCGATCGTGGCGGAGACGGTCTTGAGCGGCGGATCGAGGCTGGTGTGACTCAAGCGTGCCGTCGTCTGCAACGCGACGCCGAGACCGGCGGTTTCGGGCTGGAAGCTGGCGCCGAGTCGAACGTCTTCAATCGGTTCCTGGTTGAAGCCCTGGTGCCGCAACCGGTTGTACGGATACCAGCGCGTGTTGGGCAGCGACCCCTTTAGGGCGCGATCGATGCGGTCAAATCTGAACTGAATCGAACCGGGGTCGTCGGAACCATAGTGATAGCTACGACGCCCCTCGATCTTCCAATGTCCCGCGGCGTCGTCAACGGCAATCCACGGCACCGTCCAATGGTACCTGCGACCCTCGCTGCCGGTATCGAGCGGCAGGTAGCGGCTGTGGTAGATCGGCTGCCAGACCGTGCTTTGTACGGTCGGTCGCTCCGTCTTGCGGGCGATTTGCCAATTTCCCCGGTCGCGAGGATCGCGGCTGACGTACAGGTTGCCCTCGATGATCCACAGGTGTTCCTGCGGCAGGCCGACCAGGCGTTTGATGAAGTTCTGTTCCGGCTGACCGGGGTTCTTGAACACCACCACGTCCCACCGCCGCGGTTCCGAAACGCTGTAAATGTATTTGTGGACCAGGATACGATCGCCGGCGTAAACGCGAGTCAACCTGTCCAACTGAATGGGATAGAGGCACATCGGGCAGGGAGTCTCGACACGCTGCGTTAAATGGCCACGCTCTATCGTGCCGTCAGCCGTCAGGCGGGCCTCCGGATCGGCCTTGAAGTGGAATCCACAATTCGGGCAGTGGACGCGCACGTTGCGTCCCAGCAGCGTGGGCGCCATGGATCCGGTTGGAATGACAAACGCCTCCACGACGTAGGC
>CAUZBA010000254.1:0-5225 GCA_963577635.1 Phycisphaerae bacterium | reverse complement strand
CTACGGCGTCGTTGAACTGGCGCGCACGGGCGTGATCGCCATGCCGCGCGGCAACGCGGACGGCGCGCCCGCCCAGTCGTCACAGACCGCACGCCCGCGCGGGTCGCGCAGGCCGAAGAAAAAGGGGCCCGCGGTCGACCCCAAAGACCTACCTCCCGGTTGATCCAGCCGAAGACAAACTGGAAATTTTTCACTTTGGATGTAGCGTTTTTAGCGTCGGCGAGGCAAGCTTGGCGCGGAGGGAGAAGCAGGCGATGCCGCAGTGCATCGTCGATGCAGCACGACAAAGCCGGGCGCCGCTTCAGCAAGCTCGGGACGCTACAGATGAAGTGAAACCGCTCTAGCAGGACGCTGCAAAACCCCGGATTCTGGCGTTCGCCCAAGAATCTCCAATTTGAAACTACCGCTCTCGCTTCGCAGATCGAGTCCAAACGCGTTGAAGGCGAAACTTTTGAAAATCTCAGGTACACGTTTTTGCGCCGACCGAGTTTTGCAGCGTCCTGCTAGACTATTGAGGAGAACGCCTATGGACGCCAGCACACAACAACTGACACTGGCACATGTCACGCACGAGGCGATCGAGCAGGTCGGCGGGATCGGTACGGTACTGCACGGCCTGTTCACCAGCCCGCCCTACCGGCAGCGCATCGGGCGGTCGATCCTGATCGGCCCGGCGACGATGCCCGCCACAGCCTCGGGCCAGGCGCGACTCGGTGAACACGGCGAGGTCCTCTACAGCAGCACCGATGGCATCGACCGATCCGGGATGGTCCCCCTGCTACAACCCATCGAGCAACGTTTCGACGTCGCCGTCGTCTACGGAAAGCGGCGCTACGAGGTGTCGGACCAGCAGGACACCGTGGAAGTCGAGGTTCTGCTGATCGACGTCCATCACATCAATCGGCAGCGCCTGGACGTCTTCAAGCTGAGGCTTTGGGAGACATTCGGCCTCGACAGCTCGCGCTACGAAGGCGCGTGGGACTACGAGGAATACGTGCGCCTGGCCGAACCGGCCTGTGACGCGCTGCAGGCTATTCTGGGCGACTCGGAGGATCCGTGCGTCGTATTCGCACACGAGTTCATGGGAGTTCCCGCCGCACTGGCCGCAAAGATGCAGGGCGACCCGCGCGTCCGCACCGTCTTTCACGCCCATGAGTGCGCCTCCGCCCGGCGCGTGGTCGAGGATCACGAGGGACACGACGTGATGTTCTACAACGTCCTCGAAGAAGCCCGGCGTCGCGGCTTGTACGTCGAGGACGTGTTCGGATCTCTGGGGCATCAGTTCCGCCACGCCCTAGTCAGCCTTGCCCACCAGTGCGACGCGGTCATCGCCGTCGGCGATCGCGTGTGCGAAGAGCTGAAGTTTCTCAACGAGCAGTACGATCGCCGGCGGATCGATCTGGTGTACAACGGCGTGCCCGCGGGAAAGGTCGATCCTGAAGCGAAACGACGCAGCCGGATGATGCTCCAGCAGTACGCGGTGCGGCTGGGTCTTGACGAGCCTGACGTTCTGATGACGCACGTGACGCGACCGGTGATCAGCAAGGGCCTGTGGCGCGACCTTTCGGTCTGCCACGAGCTGGATCGGGCCCTGGAGACCGAGCACCGGCGCGCCGTCCTGTTCATCCTGACCTCCGCCGCCGGCGTGCGGCCCCCCGACGCGGTACGCTCCATGGAAGAGCAGTACGGCTGGCCGCGCCGCCATCACGACGGCTATCCTGACCTAGTCGGTCCCGAGGTCGACATCCACAACGACATCATCACGTTCAATGCCCAGCACCGTGCGGTGCAGGTGGTGCTGGTCAACCAGTTCGGGTGGAACGCGTCCCGCATCGGCGATCGATTGCCGGCGGGCATGGACATCATCGACTTGCGCCGGGCCACGGACGTTGAATTCGGCATGGCCACGTACGAGCCGTTCGGCATCAGTCCCCTTGAACCATTGAGCAGCGGCGCGCTGTGCGTCATCTCCAATGTCTGCGGCTGCCGCGGTTTCGCATGGCGCGCCAACGATGGCACCGAACCGCGCAATATCATCTGTGCCGACTTCACGAGCTTGGAGCAGCCACTCGGACTCGACGAACTGATGGCCATGACCCGCAAGGAACGGGACCGCATCGAGCACGCGGTCGTCGCGAATGTCGCGAGCGAGATCCTGAGCCGCCTGCCGACCACCGACCAGCAGAGGCAGTCACTGATGGATTCCGGCCAGGCACTCGCCGCCCGGATGGGGTGGGACCGCGTGATCGAAGCCGACCTGATCCCGCTGTTGGACCGCATCAGCGCGGAATCACCGCGGCAAGCGATCTCGCCTTAGCAGGACGCTGAAAACCCCGGATTCTGGCGTTCGCCCAAGAATCTCCAATTTGAAACTACCGCTCTCGCTTCGCAGATCGAGTCCAAACGCGTTGAAGGCGAAACTTTTGAAAATCTCAGGTACACGTTTTTGCGCCGACCGAGTTTTTCAGCGTCCTGCTAGCCCGCACTTCTCACCAGTTTTGCCGCTCGGTGGTGTAACGACCAGCGGTATTGAGACTTGCGGCGGGCCCTTTGATGCTCGGCCGGTGACATTGCGCGAACCAGCCGCTGGGCGGTGAAACTGTTGAGAAATGCGGGCTAGCATCACGCCGCGCTCTTGGCCCATCGCGAATCCGGCATTACCCTTCAAGAGATGAAGATTGCACGTTTGCGGCGGCACTTCAGCGCGTACGCTCTATTCCTTGTCGTTCTGGCGTTCCTTTGCGCGTTTTTGATCTGGCCGATCGTCCTGACCGTCAACGGCGGGTTTCGAACTCCGGCGGGGGAGTTAACCGGCGCTTACCTGATCGGTCTGGCCGACGATCCACTCGTGATCGAGGGGCTGGCGAACAGCTTGCTGATCGCGGCGTGCGTCACGACGCTGTGTCTGCTGATCACGCTGCCGCTGGCACTCCTGGCGACGCGCTACGACTTTCCGGGTAAGGCACTGCTGACCGCCTCGTTGCTGATCCCGCTGATCCTTCCGCCATTTGTTGGTGCGATCGGTCTGCGCGCCCTGTTGGGTCGATTCGGCGCGGTCAATGCGTTGCTTGGCTGGACGGGTCTGGTGGACGCCAACCGTCCGGGCGTCGACTTTCTCGGCGGCGGCTTCTGGTCCGTCGTGGTCATGGAGGCCCTGCACCTCTACCCGATCCTTTACCTGAACGTGGCCGCGGCGCTGGCCAACGTCGATCCGGCGCTCGATGAAGCCGCCGTCGGCCTCGGTGCCGGCCGCTGGAGACGTTTCGCGCGAATCACGATGCCGCTGATTATTCCGGGGCTTTTCGCCGGTTCGACCATCGTGTTCATCTGGTCATTCACCGAACTAGGTACGCCGCTGATGTTCGATTACACGACGGTGACCCCGGTGCAGATTTTCTGGGGCGTGATGGAGGCGGAGCACGATCCGAGGCCCTACGCACTGGTGGTCGTGATGCTCACGGTTGCCGTGGCACTCTATCTGCTCGGTCGAATGGTCTTTGGCGGCCGGGCGTACGAAATGAAATCAAAGGCATCCATCGCTGCCGGCACGCGGCGCCTACGCGGCGTCCGAGGTTGGGCGTCGTCGTCGTTGTTTGTCGCGGTGACGGGACTCGCGGTGGTCCCGCATTTCGGCGTCGTCGTCAATTCGTTCGCTGTGGGTGGCACATGGTACCGCTCGATACTTCCGCGTCGATGGACGCTTGGAAACTATGAAGACGCCCTGGGTCATCCGCTGGCCATGGATTCGATTGCCAACAGCATGCTGTATGCCTCGCTGGCCATGGTCGTATGTCTCTGTCTGGGATTTTCGATTTCCTATCTCGTGGTCCGGGTCCGGATCCGTGGCGCGGCATTTCTCGACGGCCTGGCGATGCTGCCGTTGGCGGTGCCGGGTCTGGTCATGGCATTCGGTTACGTGGCGATGACGCTTTCGTGGCCGTTCGGAACCGATGGTCCCTGGAGGCACCTGGCGAGCGTGGTGGGACCGCAACCCAACCCGGTAGGCCTGCTGGTGATCGCCTACGCCGTGCGCCGCCTGCCGTACGTCGTGCGTGCGGCGACGGCCGGCCTGCAGCAGACCTCGGTTGAACTGGAAGAGGCGGCGCTGAACCTGGGCGCATCGAGGGTCGCAACGATACGGCGCATCGCGGTGCCGCTGATCATGGCGAACCTGATTGCCGGCGCCATCCTGGCGTTCAGTTTTTCGATGCTCGAGGTCAGCGACTCGCTGATCCTGGCCCAGAAGCAGCAGCACTTCCCGATCACCAAGGCGATCTACGAGCTGTTTGGTCGCCTGGGCGACGGCCCGTACATCGCCAGCGCCATGGGCGTCTGGGCAATGGCGCTGCTCGCGGTGACTTTGGTGGGCGCGGCGGTGTTGATGGGCCGGAAGCTGGGGGTGATGTTTCGGATCTGATCAGCTACTGCTGCTCAACAGTCACAGTCATCCTGCGACTTGCGAACTGCTGGCCGTAGAGTTCGGCTCGTTCGCGATGGGTGGTCAGCAGCAGAGCGAGGCCGCGATGGTGGGCCTCGAGCATGCGCTCGATTGCCTCGTGCTCGCCGAGGGGAGTGAGCATTCGGATCGTCTCAACGACGTACGCCATGTCGTTAAAGGCGTCGTTGTGCAGCAGGACCTTCCAAGGCGGCAGCATTCTGGGCTTGGGGCGGGCGGGCTTCGGCTTCGCTGCCGTTGCGGTCCCTTTCGTGTCCTGTGACTTCTTCTCGGGCAGCATGACCATGCTCAGGCTCAGTCAATACGGTCGCTGATCTGTATCGTCGAACTATAGGGTGCCCGGGCGAACCGGTCGAATCGTGGCACGGTCGCGGCGATGCACGGTGGCCGGTCTAGAGTCGTATCGTGCAACGGCGGCGCCGACGGTGCAGAAGGGTGACTACATCAGCCAGTTGAGGAAGTTCGAGAGGGCGTCGATGTAGGCCTCGCTCTCATCAAAGAAGATCGAGTCACCGATCTGAATGAACTCGCTGACATCGACCGACGCTGTGCCGATGAAGGGCAGCGAGATGAAGTCGTCCGGGAAGATGCTCGACGGCCCGGCCGCGATGATGTTCTGCAGGCCTGCGTTCACGGGGTCGGTGTCGGAGGTGTCACCATTGTTGTTCGGGTCATCCAGCACCGTGTCGCGCACGGTGTGGTTGAGGCCGAACACGTGCCCCAATTCGTGGGCCATGGTGCCGCCGAGAGCCTCGGCGAACGTGTTTAG
>CAUZBA010000253.1:0-5225 GCA_963577635.1 Phycisphaerae bacterium | reverse complement strand
TTCACCACGTCTGTAGCGGCCTGGCATCACGCTGCGCCCGGGCTCAAACCACTCCCGATTCGAAGCAAGATCGTCGATGCAGCACGACAAATCCAGGTGCAGCTGCAGGCAGCTCAGGACGCTACAGATAAACTTAATCTGCTCTAGACCACGACCTCTCTAGCCGGGCCTCTCATGTCCATCTCGTACTCGATGTCCACGACCGGCGGCCGGGTGATGTGATGGACGAAACCGTACTTCTTCACCGGCGCCAGGGCGACGAGCCGATCGATAAGCGGATCTACCGGGTGGGCGGTGTAGACGTCAACGGTGTTGATCTGGTCCCAGTTCGCGCCGAGACCCGCCAGGCGCTCGGCCATCACCTGGATCACGAAGTCGGCCTTCTCGGCGATCGCCTCGGGACCGGTTTCGCCGCGACGGATGATCTGGTCTTCCTCCAGCGCGCCGTCGACCAGCTCGCCGGCGCCCGCGATCACGAGCGTTGCCGCGGCCCCGCCCGTGCTCGGTTCGGCGTAGGAAAAACCGCGGACGACGGGGGCAGGCGGCGGGTTGTGCAGCGGTGCGACGTTTGTGCGCGCGATCGGATTGACCCCGTCGGCGTAGAGGCCCCACGCCTCGAGGCGCTCGCAGTAATCGCGGTTGAATTCGATGAACCCCTCCATCGTGAAGGGCTTGGGGCTGCGCAGCTCGACACCGCAGAGCGCATCGCGTCCGAGGTCCGACGCCTTGAGGTGCGCCTCGATCCGGTCGAACCCCTCGCGCCAGGGCGTCGCCTCCCGCAGCGTCACGTGGACGATCTGAAACCCGTTCTCCGCCACCACGCCACAGGAGTAGGGAGCAATCCCCTTCAGAAACTTGTAGCAACCGCTTGGGTGGGCGATAAGCATGATGGCACGAAGTATATCTAAAACCAGGCTTAGCGTCCCTTCGTACGCTCCGGCAGAAACGCAATTTCGGAGTTGACAGGATCACAGGATGGGAAGAATAGATCTACAGGATCCGATCCTTGTGAGTGGCTCGGATCGTACGCGCAACGGACGATCATGATCTCCTCTTGTCGATTGTCGTCATTGGTTCTTGGACCAACCCAATTCCGGATCCTGTAGATCTCCCGGATCGATCCTGTCGATCCTGTCAAATCCCCTGTTGCAATACTGCCGGAGCCGGTGCAGAGTCACACCGGCATCCACCCCTAATCGATCCCGCAAATCTCTTCTTCCCATCCTGTTATCCTGTCAATTCCGAAGTTCTCCCGTTCCTGCGTTACGACGGAGACCGCATTGGCCCAACCCCTGATCATCGATCTACATCTCGATCTGGCGTGGGATGCGCTGTTCTGGAACCGCGACCTCACGCTCAGCGCCCACGAGGTGCGCCGACTCGACGAGAGCGAGCCGGCGCAGGCCTCGGCCGACTTCAACACGGGCCTCTGTTCCGTGACGTTTCCGGAGATGCGCCGCGGCAGCGTCGGCATCATGCTCAGCACGATCATGTCGCGGATCGAACCGCGCGCCGACGCGCGCCGTGACGGCATGCGCACACAGGAGCAGGCGATCGGCATCGGCCGTGGACACCTCGCGTACTACCAGGCGATGGCGAAGCGCGGCGAAATCGCACCCGTGCGGTGCCGCGCCGACCTCGACGCGGCCGTAGCCGCCTGGCGCGAACCCGCCGACACCACACCGATCTACCACATCCTGTCGATGGAAAGCGCCGATCCGATCGCCGACCCGGATGACGTGGCGTTCTGGTGGGACGCGGGCCTGCGCGTCGTCGGTCCGGCCCACTTCGGGCACAACACGTACATTCACGGCACCTTTACCGAGGGCGGTCTCAAGCCACCCGCGAAGCCGCTGTACAAAGCGTTGCGCGAGGCCGGAATGGTCCTCGACGTCACCCACATGGCCGACGAGGCGTTCTGGGAGTCGCTCGAAATCTGGGACGGACCGGTCATGGCCTCGCACTGCACGTGCCGCGGCCTGGTTCCGGGCCAGCGCCACCTGTCCGACGACATGATCCGCGAGCTGATCCGCCGCGACGCCGTCATCGGCCTGGTGTTCTGCCAGTTCTTCCTCGACCCACAGGTGGACTTCGCGAACCGCCCGTCACGAAAGACCTGGGTCGGCAAGCTGAGCATGGAAGGCCTGCTTCCGCACGTGGAACGCATCGCCGATCTCGCCGGCGGATCGCTGAATAATGTCGCCATCGGCACCGACATGGACGGCGGCTTCGGCGCCGAAATCACGCCGACCGACGTGGACACGATCGCCGACCTGCAGGGATTCACGCCGGTGCTCACCGCTGCCGGCTACAGCGAAGACGATGCCCTTGAAATCCTTCACGGCAACGCGCTGAGTTTCTTTCGCCGCGCGTGGAGCGATTGATCCGTCGTTGCAAGAGAGCAACCCATGTCGAAACGCGTCGTCTACTTCAGCGGAAAGTTCGTCCCGGAATCCGATGCCCGGGTGTCGATCTTCGATTCGGCACTGATGATGGGCGACATGGCGTTCGAGATGACGCGCACGTTCAACGGCAAACCGTTTCGCCTGCGCGACCACCTGGTGCGCCTCTACGCGTCGCTGAAGCTGCTGGAGGTCGAGTGCGGCCTTTCGATCGACCAGATGGAAGCGGTCACGCTGGACACTCTGGGGCGCAACGCCACGACGGAATCGGACGACGTTGACTGGCAGATCATGCACAACGTCTCGCGCGGCCCGATGTCCATTTATTCAACCGTCTTCACCGAAGGCTGCGGGCCGACGGTCAGCATCAACTGCTGGCCTCTGATCACGCACATGGCCGGATTCGTCGAAAAATACGGCCACGGCGTCGACCTGGTGATCCCCGCCCAGCACGCGCTGCCGGCGAGCCTGCTGGACGCCAAGGCCAAGACGCGCAGCCGCGTGCACTATCAACTGGCGAACCTTCAGGCCGCGCGCATGGGCGACGGCTGCTGGCCCGTCCTGCTCGACCCCGACGGATTCATCGCCGAGGGCACGGGGAACAACATCCTCCTGGTCAAGGACGGCGTGCTGCTCTCGCCCGAGCCGCGCAACATCTTGCGCGGCGTGTCGCGGGCCACGACGATGCGGCTGGCGGAACAACTCAAGATCCCGTTGCGCGAAACCAACCTCGACCGCTACGACGCAATGACCGCCGACGAGATCGTCAGCACCTCGACGAGCTACTGCATCCTCCACGCCCGGTCCTTCGAAGGTCACCCGGTCGGCGACGGCAAGGCGGGGCCCGTCACCCGGCGCCTGGTCGAGGCGTGGAAGGAGCACGTCGGCATCGATTTCGTCACTCAGGCCGGTGACTACGCCGGACGCCTGACCGAGTGGGAGAAGAAATATCGGAATTGACAGGATCACAGGATGGGAGGGAGAGATTTCAGGATTAACAGGATCGGAAGTATTTCAAACACGGGATCGGATCCTGTCGATCGCCCTGTTCCATCCTGTGATCCTGTCTACTCCCCCGTTGCACTACTGTGTTACTCGGCTTCGTCCTCCGCTGCGCCAGCCAATCCCCGGAGCATCTCGGTCGGACCGTACTCGTCGACCACAGCCATCGTGACCGCGCCGGCGAGACGCGACATGCGTCGAAAGAGCCACGACGGTGCCTTGCCGTCGTGTAGCGGTAACTCCGCGAGTCGGCGCTCCATGCGGAACATATATTATGAACATTGCCCGCCATTCGCAGAGCGCTGTTGCAACCCTGCGCCACCGACGTGCAAACCGCGACACATTCGTCGACCATATTCCGTACTCAGGCCACCTCTCCGGATGGCACTGGTTTCTTTACAGAAACTCGATAACCTCTGACTCTTAGCAAGAAAGGTGTTCATCGTGCTGGCATCCACACCACGATTCATGTCCGATCGCGCGGTCGAGTTGGTGCGCGACCTGGTCGCGCTCAAGACGGTCAACCCCATGGGCCGCGACTACGGCGCCAAAGTGCCGGTGGAACGGCCCGTGACCGAATACATCGAGGCCCTGCTGGCACCGTTCGGTGTCACGGCGCTGCGCCAGTCGTGCAGCCCGATCCACGAGAACCTTCTGATCCGAGTCGAGGGCCGAAGCGACGGACCATGTACGTTGTTCGAATCGCACGCGGACACCGTCCCGGCCGATGATTGGATTGACCGAGCGTTCCGGCCGCGCGTCGAAGGGTCTTTGGTATACGGCCGCGGCGCCTGCGACGACAAGGCATCCCTCGCGGGCATGCTGATGGCCCTCATCGGCGTTCTGGAGTCGGGCAAAGCGCCGCCCCAGACCGTGCTGATGCTTTCCGCCGGCGACGAGGAGTATGGACAGTGCGGCATTCGCCATTTCGTGCAGACGATTGACGCACCGATCGGCCGCGGGATCTTCGGCGAGCCAACGCAACTCGTGCCGGTCGTTCAACACAAGGGGACGGTCCGGTGGGACATCACCGTGCACGGGCGCAGCGCTCACACGTCGCGGCCCGAACTGGGGCGAAACGCGATCCTCGACACGATGCGCGTCATCGAAACGCTCGATCAGCAGCAGTGTGAGTTTCAGGATCGCTTCCCCGGTGGCCTGACCGGCGGACCGACGGTGACCGTGACGATGATCCACGGTGGCCGCACGCGAAACGCGGTGCCCGACGAGTGCACGATCGCCGTGGATATGCGCATCGTGCCCGGAATGAACTCGGCCAAGTCGCTCGAGCAGGTGATAGACGCCGTCGGGCGCCTCGACATGGAGGTGACGCACAACGAACCGCAGATCATGGCGCCGTCGCTGAATACGGCGCCGGACGATCCGTTCACGTCCACCACGATCGAAGCGTGCAGCTCGTGCCTGGGTCGGTCGGTCAAGGCCGAAGGCGCCCCCTACGGAACCGATGCGGCCTGGGTTTCCGATATGGTGCCGGCGATCGTCCTGGGGCCGGGCAGAATCGACACCGCCCACGCGATCGATGAGGTCATCGACGCGACCGAGATTGCCACGTGCGCCGAGATATATCACCGCCTGATGGTGCACGACTGGGCATAATCCGCCGTCGCAATGAATTCTAGCAACGTGCGGCACGACAGATCTCGTGGTAACGCTTCAGAGCGGTTCCAATGCACTCGTAGCGTCCTGAGCTGGCTGCGTCCGCGTCTGGCTTTGCCGCGCTGCATCGACGGCCCGCAGCGGGGTCGCCTGCTTCGCCCTCCGCGCCAGACTTGCTTCGCCGACGCTCAAGACGCTGCGTTT
>CAUZBA010000252.1:0-5227 GCA_963577635.1 Phycisphaerae bacterium | reverse complement strand
CCTCGACGCGGGCCCGCGCTTCATCGGGCTGCCGGGCCATGATCGCACCGCGAAGATCATCGAAGGGCGCTTGCGCGAACTGGAGCGGCAGGGGCACGGTCGGCTCATCGTGCACCAGATGGATCAGGTGGTGCCGGTGGTCGCATCGTCCACGTTGGCGATGGACGGCGCGTCCCCGCAGCCGATCTATCCGTGCTGGCCCAATGGGGCGCGGCTCTGCACCACACCGGCCGCCGGAATCCGCGGGCCGCTTGTCTATATCGGGGACGGCCACGAAAGCCGAATGCCCTCCCGAAGTTTGCGCGGAGCCGTCGTCGCCCTGGAATACAACAGTTTCGACCGCTGGAAGACGGTCTTCGGACAGGGGGCGTCCGCGGTGCTCTTTCTGCCGCCACGGGACACCTCATGGGTGCAGTCCCACACCAAGTTCACGGACATCGCGTTCAACGCCCCGCGTTTTTACGTTGACGATCCCGACCTGGCGCGGGCCCTGCGCGACGGTGACGCGCCGCGGACCGCGACACTGACGAGCCGAATGCAATGGGCGCCGCGGCCGGTTCGAAACCTGATCTGGGTCGTGCC
Organism: Phycisphaerae bacterium; assembly: GCA_963577635.1. Classification (GTDB taxonomy): domain Bacteria; phylum Planctomycetota; class Phycisphaerae; order Phycisphaerales; family Phycisphaeraceae; genus CAUZBA01. Next base: position 4,645 of record CAUZBA010000252.1, on the reverse strand, counting down.
GGGCGCCGAGAGCGAACTCGGCGACGAGACCGTCATCTTCAACGCCCGCTACGACGCCGGGTGCGTCGTTCCGCAGCTTGCGCACGGCGCCGATCAGGCCGTGAGCCCCGCGGTGTTGTGCGAACTGGCCGCGATGTTTGCACACCACCCGCCGAAGCGCACCGTCGTGCTTGTCTGGACCGGCGCCGACACGATGAACTTCGCGGCCCTGCGGGCCGTCCTCGGAACGGCACAAGGCAGCGGCAGGGCCGCGCTGGCTGCGCCCGCCGCCGCGCGGGCGGTCGTCGACGACCTGACCGGGCAGCGCCGACTGATCGGCGGCGACGTGCGCCGAGCACTTGGCGCCTCGAATTCGGTTCGTGGCCGTTACGAGACGCAGATCAAGCACTTGCGCGTGGCGCGGCGCGGCGAACTTGCTGATCTGCGCCGAGACGCCGATCGAAGCGGCGCCGACGACGCGCGCCTGGTGCGGGTGGAAAAGGACGAACGGCGCCTCAGCGTCCTGCAGATCGCCGTGCAGCGCGACCGCACCCTCGAGTCGGACCAGGAGCAGCTGACCGAGCTCACGCCGGCCGTGCTCGACCGGTTGAACCTCGAGCTGGCCGAGGCCGTCGTCCGCCGGGCGCGCGTTGAACTGGAGACGGACCACATTCGTCCGCAATTCTCGAGGGGGCGCGTCGTTGCGTTCTTCGCCCTCGATCTGACTTCGCACGGCCCGGCGTTCGGACTCTACTGGAAGACGAACTGGCAACTGAGAGACCATTTCGACGTGCTCAGCCGCTTGGGACGGGCGCTCGTGTCCCGCGGCGACGTCCGGTCCGAATCCGGTTTGCCGCCGGGCATCATCGCTGACACGTTCATGGGGCGGCGTGACTGGCGCAGCGACGTGTCGTGTCCGCTGGCGACGGCCGCCGACGTGGCCCAGCACTTCGGCTACCTTTCGCTGGCGCTCATCACGGCGCACGACGGGCGATGGCGCGTCGATTCGCCGCTCGATCGCCGCGAACAACTGAACATGCAGCGCGTCCGGGATCAGGTCCCCGCGGTCCTGGCCGTCGCCCGCCGAAGCGCCGACGATCCGCGTTTCGGCCTCCCGAACCGCCTGGTCGCCACCGTGGGGCGCATCGACGGACAGGCGGTCGTGCCCGGTCCAGGCGAAGCGGGCCGGAATCTGGGACTGGCCGGGCGCCTGGTAACGGTCAACACGGTGCGCCCCGTGCCGCGGGTCGTCGGCACGCGCTGGATGTCGGTGCGGCGAACCTCGGCAACCGGGCATTACGCATTCGCGCACCTGAGCCACTCCGAAGTCGTGGGCGGGAACTACGTCGTGGACGTGGTCGGGCTTGACGACGACGGACGCATCGTCGAAGCCGCGAATCAGCACGAAGGATTTCAGAAGTACGTCCTGAGCGATCCGCTGGAATTGAACGACAACGGCGCCGGTGGCGTCAAGTCCGTCCTGTTCAGGTGCGCGTCGCAGGGCCTGACGGGACTGCGCGACCCGCGCTACCTGCAGGAGCTCGCCGAGGTCCGGGTGCTGCTCGCGGCGACGCGCGATGATCCTCGCTACATGGCGGTGCGTGCCGGCGACGGCCTGGCCAGCCTGCTCCTGCGGCCGCAGGACCGGTGGCTCGTCACGTCCAGCCGCGGCAAGCGCGGTGTTCGCATGCTCATGACCGGTGCCGACACCGGGCACCCGCTGGGCAGCGGCTTCGGTTTCGACGTGCCGGTGCGCTCGATCCTGGCGAACGCGGGCGGCGATTTCTTCTTTTTGAACCAGCACCGATTGCGGAACCTGGCGCGGTACGGCATCGCGGGTTCGGTCACCGACATGCTTCAGGCCCAGACGAGGCTGATGCTCTCGGAGGCCAATGCCGCCGACGTCGCGGATCAGGGCGGCAGGGCCCTGCGCCACAGGCAGTCGGCGCTGGCCCTCCAGCAGATCGCCTATCGGCACGTGATGAACACCGGCAACGATGTCGTTCTCGGGCTCATCATTCTCATGCTCGTCCTGTTGCCGTTCAGCTTCTACACGGAGCGCCTGGTCGTCAACGCGGCGACGATCTACGGGCGCATCGCGGGTTTCCTGGCGGTCTTCCTGTGCATGATGGCGCTGCTTTACACGTTTCATCCAGCGTTCAGCATCTCCGTCACGCCGCTGGTCGTCCTGTTGGCGTTCGTGATTCTGCTGCTGTCGGTGATTGTGATCATCATTCTCTATGCCCGTTTCGCCGAACAGTTCAGGACCAGTGTGTCCGACGAGCACACCACGAGCCTTTCGCGACTCAACGTCGTCGGCCGGGTGATGGTCGTCGGCGTGGCCAACATGCGTCGACGCAAGATCCGCACCGGCTTCACCCTCGCGACGCTGGTCGTGATGACCTTCGCGCTGTTGTCGCTCAGCGGCACGCGAACCCAACTCGCCGAGACGCGGTATCGCCTGGGTGTTCGGCCGGCCTTTCCCGGCGTCATGGTCACGCGGATCGGGTGGCAGCGGTTGCCGGCCTGGTTCCTGGAGCAGCTCGAAGCGGCCCATGGCGACGAAGAAACGACCGTGGGCGGTCAGTTCTGGCTGATCGAGCAGGCCGAGTCCAACCTGACGCCGTACAAGGTGGTGGTCGCGGAAAAGGGTCGCGGCGGCGTACAGTACCTCCTGTCGGCGGTCATGGGGGTCGGTCCGAATGAGCGCCGATTTCACGCCGTGGAATCGCCGGCCCGCGCCCTGTTCGACCGCCTTGGCGCCGATCCGGACGCATGTCTTCTGCCGAAAGCCGCGGCCGATCTGTTAAAGCTTGAGAGGGGCGACCGCGTACGGATCGCCGGCCGGGTCTTGCGTCTCGCCGGCGTCTTCGATGACGAGCTTGACGGCCTTCACTACTTGAACGGTCAGCGCTTCGGACCGATCGACCTGCGCGCCGCGGGGCAGTTCACGCCCAAGCTGCCCGACGACATCAGGAAAAATCAGACGGTCGAAGGGATGCTCCAGCCGACCCGCGTCGAGACCGACCGCGAGCTCGTGCCCGTGTCGCCGTTTCGGTTCGCGCTGGTGGGGTCCGCCGCAGCGCGGGACATGGGGGCCGCGCTGCACAGCATCTGCATCCGCGTCGACGACCCTGCGGTTCTCGACCGGATCGCCACCGAACTGTCCGTGCAGCGCATGGTGCCCGTGTACCGTTCGCGCGGCGACGACGTGGAGGCTATTTCGGCGCGGGCCCGCATGGGCGTCGTCGGTCTGGGCGACCTGTTCATCCCGCTGGTCATCGGCGCCCTGATCGTGATCAACACCATGGTGAACGCCGTCGCGGATCAGCGATCCACGATTCATGTTTACACGTCACTGGGGCTGGCGCCCGTCCACGTGGGTGCGTTGTTTCTCTCCGAGGCCGCTGCGATGGGCACGCTCGGGGTGGTGGGCGGCTTCGTCGCGGGGCAGGGTTTCGCCACGACCATGCGGGCCGGCGGCCTGCTCAGCGCCGTGACGCTCAACTACAGCAGCACGTCCGTCATGCTCACGATGGCGCTGGTGATGGCCATCGTTCTGCTCTCGGCGATCTACCCGGCAAGAATGGCCGGTCGGCTGGCGGCGCCGGCTGAATCGCGACGATGGGCGATTCCGCCCCCGAGCGGCGACATGATACGGATGGAACTGCCCTTTACGGTCAGCGAATCGACCGCGAAAGGAGCCACCGCCTTCCTGCACGAGTGGTTGAGTCTGCACACCGTGGCCGGCGTCGGCGCCTTCATCAGCGACGATGCCCTGGTGGTTCACGATCAGGAAACGCGGATGAGGGGCGTCAGCGCCCTGGTGTGGACGGCGCCGTTCGACCAGGGCGTTCTGGAGAAGATCCGGATCGAGATTCTTCCCGCCGAGGACGAGGACATGGCGCCGGAGGGGCCGCCTTTCTACGAAGTCGCCATTACGATGAAGCGACTGTCGGGACAGACCACGCCGTGGGTGCGCAGCAACCGGGCGTTCGTTGCCGAGTTGCGAAAGCAGTTTCTTCTGTGGCGCGCCCTCAGTGAGCCAAGGCGCGAGCAATACGTGCAGTTGTCCGAGCAGTTGCTGATCGATGCCCAGGCCCGATAACGAAATCTTCGCGAAGAAATACGGTCCGAAGACAAGTAGAGCGGCGAGCGTGCCGATTCGAGTGGGGGGAGGTGATGTCCAAACACCGTAACTCTGGGGACGCCGGGGATCGATCCGCGCCGACGCGCCGCGCGTTCATGCGCGAGGCGGGCAGGAAAGCGGTCTGGCTAACACCCCTGGTCATCACGCTCACGGCGCAGCAGGTCTCCGCGGCCAGCGGCTCGTCGTGCCAGCCGCTGCAGTCACCGTGCACGGTCATCGCTGATTGCTGCAGCTTCAAGTGCCAGGCCAGCATGTGCTGTTCTAGCAACGGCGGGTCCTGCACGGTCAACCCGGATTGCTGCGATAGCATGTGCTCGCTAGGCATGTGTATCTAGAGCGGTTTAACTTTCACTGTAGCGTCCTGAGCTGGCTGCACCTGCGCCTGGCTTTGTCGTGCTGCATCCCGACCCACTGCGGTGTCGCCTGCTTCGCCATCCGCGACAGACTTGCTTCGCCGACGCTCAAAACGCTACATCGAAACTTAAAACGCTCTAATACGCATTCGGATTAATTTTT
>CAUZBA010000251.1:0-5232 GCA_963577635.1 Phycisphaerae bacterium | reverse complement strand
AATCAACCACCCTTCGTCGCTGCGTCGCTTGCCTTGAACGTGGTGGCTCAGACCGTTCCGTTTGACTACCATGCGCTGACAAATGAGATGTTTCACCGCGTTCATCGCAGCCATGGTCTTGCTCGTCGCAACGGCCTGCGCCTCCAAGCGGAAGGCGGATTTCGACTCAGCCGATCCTGGCGACAAGCTCTATGCGATACGTGCATCCACAGCATCGGGCAACGGCCCTGAGCCTTCTCGGCGCGTCGTTGAGCATCTCGTTGAGCAACTGGGCAGCGATGACCCGGTCGTGCGCATGATGGCCATCGTCGCCCTGAAAAAGATTACCGGCGAACGGAAGGGTTATGACCCATACGCCGAGCGCAGACGGCGGCAGGCGTCCATCGATGCCTGGGTACAGGCACTGGAGTCAGCAGAGCTGGACGGCGTCGGGAGTACGTCCGGCGAACCGGCGATGACGCGGGGTCAGGCGAATGGATCAGATTGACGGCATCGTGATCCACGTCACGAGCGAGCCTCGTTATTTTTGTGTGGCGACCGCGGCGGCCGAGGCCGCCGCGGTCGCCTGTGACCTGGGCCCAGCGGCGGCGAGCCAGATCAAGCTCGCGGTGACCGAGGCACTGGCCAACGTGATGAATCATGGGTACAAGGGACGAACGGACCGCCCGATCCGAATCACCCTGGCACCGGCACGGGATCATGATCGAGCGGGCCTGTCGATCGTGATTGAAGACGAATGCACGGGCGTCGACCTCGCCAGGATTCAAGGGCGACCGCTTGATGACGTGCGTCCCGGTGGGTTGGGCGTGCACATCATTCGAAAGACCATGGATCTGGTCGAATACCGCAAACGGTCCAACGGTGAAGGCATATCCCTTCGCATGGTGAAGTACGCGAAAGTCGGCTGAAATGGGGTGAGTCAACATGGCTGATACCGAAGGCAACCTGCAGGGCACGCAGACGCTTGACGACGGATTCCTGGTTCAGTTGTCAGGCGAGATCGACCTGACTCGATCGCCGGCACTGCGAGCTGATCTCATGAAGCTGCTGTCGTCGAGTCCGAAACGCCTCGTCGTGGACCTGACACAGGTGGAACTCATGGACAGCTCCGGTGTGGCGACGCTGATCGAAGTCCTTCAGGTTCAGCGCAAGGATGGCCGCAAGCTTGTCCTGTGCGGGCTGCAGGACAAGGTGCGAAGCGTTTTCGAGATCACCCGACTCAACGAGGTGTTCGTGATCGTGGACGACCGCAGCGCTGCGCAACAGGCCTGAGAGCTTCCAAGCCTCGCCGTCGGACGCTGGAAATATTGACGAGCACCCCTGCCAACCCGGCGCCCGCATCCACCGCGACACCGGCGAGGACGAGCGCTACCGGCCGGATGGTCGGTCAACTCGGCTCCGCCTCGCTGGGGATTGCCATCTACGTGGGCGGACTGACGAACCTGACCCGCGTCACGCTGGGATGGTTCTGGCGCAGTACGTTCGCCCGTGAAGTGCGTTTCGGTCGCTTCGCGCTCTATTCTCAGATGGTCCGTCTTGGCGTGCGTGCGATCAGCGTGACCATGCTGGTCAGCGGGTGCATCGGCGTGATCCTCGCCATGCAGATGTCGGCCCCGCTCGAGGAGTTCGGTCAGGTCGAGCGCGTGGCCACGATCATCGCTATCGCCGTGGTGCGAGAGCTCGGCCCCTTGATCACTGCGATCGTCCTGACCGGGTTCGCCGGTGCCGCGGTGGCCGCCGAGCTGGGCACGATGGTCGTCGGTGAGGAGATCGAAGCACTCGAGGCCCATGCCCTGAACCCCGTACGTTTCCTGGTTTTGCCCAGGATTCTGGCGACGACGATTTGCCTGTTCCTGCTGGCCATCGTCGGTGAGGTGGTCGCGGTGGTGTCCGGGTGGATCATGGGTGTGGTCGTGCTGGGCATTACCAGCGGCGTTTACATCGATCTGACCATCAAAGCTCTGGATCTGGGCGATTATTTCACGGGCCTCTTCAAGGCCGGCGTGTTCGGAGTGCTGATCGGCGTCATCGCCTGCTACAACGGCCTGTCTGTCACGGGCGGCGCCGCCGGCGTGGGCCGGGCCACGACGAACACCGTGGTCCACTCGATCGTGGCGATCATTCTTACGGATCTTATTTTTACAGCAGTCTTTTATCAGCTGGGTTGGACGTGAGCGACGGTCGCTGGCGCGACCGCGAGTCGCAAGACAACGAAGTCGAAAGTCCTGCGTCAACGCGCGCCGTCTCTGATTGGGCGCACCAGAACCGTCCCTCTCCTTGACCTTCGTCTTTTGACTTGAGACTTACGACTGCCGCGACCGAGATCGCCACTACTACGCCTTGGTCACTTCAACGAACGAAGCCACGCTGCGTAGATCAGTCAGCACATCAGTCGTCGCCGTAATCGTCCCGCTTTCGCCTCGGCACCCGCGAACGGGGTGTTGCTTGACGACGCGGACCATCCAGATGCGGCCGCCGCGTTTCGTGGGGCGTTGATTCTTGCGGCGGATCTTGCGCTGAAGGCGGTTGTATTTGGCGACTTCCGGATCCTTGCTGAGCAGGCGTACAAGGGTCAGCGCGGCGGAGCCGCGGCGCGGCGTCTTGACGACGTTTACTCGGATCTGGCTGCCCGTCTTGATCTTGTCCAACATGGTCCGTTCCTGTCAGCGCTACGGTCGCAGGCGATACATCGTAATTCGGCCCTCATTGGTGTCAACCGGCGCATCATCCGGCTGATCCGAACCGCATCGATCATTCCGCCCCGGGTGCGGCCACCCGGTCGGCCAGCCAGGGTGGGATCCCGATGCCCGCGACGACCACGCGACCCACCAGGGCCTTCGCGAACGGGGCGTCGAATCCCTGTTTGGCCGCGACGAACGTCACCGTCACGTCGGCCTTCACCGCGCCCGCCGGCGCTTCGCCGCTGTCACCGTCGAGGCCGGAGGGAATATCAACGGCCACGACCATCGCGGCACCAGACTCGTTGACGCAGCGTATCACCGATGCTGCGTGGTCGCGGATCGGCCCCCGGAACCCGGTGCCGAGCAGGGCATCGACCAGGACATGAGCCCTGCTCCAGGTGCCGCACTGCGCCGCCAGCTGAGCCGAATCAATGATCGGATGGATCGCAAGACCCATTCGGCCTGCGATCGTGGCGTTAGTCGCCGCGTCACCGCCCAAGACCTGAGGATCGACGGTTGAATACACCTCGACCTGCAACCCCCAGTTGGCCAGGTGCCTGGCGATGACGTATCCATCGCCACCGTTGTTGCCACCGCCGCAGACGATCACCACCCGCGCCTCGGAGCAGGACAGAGCCAGGCGACGGCGCACCAGGCGCCGCACGACGGCCGCGGCGCGGCGACCTGCGTTCTCCATGAGGACGACGCCGGGAATTCCCAGCTCTTCGATCGCCATCCGGTCGATCCGCCGGATCTGGTCACAAGTGAGACGACGCATGCTCTTATCCGCTCTAAACAGGGCGTACGATACAATGTTTCCGTGCGCATTGATGTGCGGAACCGGCGGCGGCAGCGTCTTTTCTCAGTTGAGATCGACGCGCGCCATCCGCCGCCTGTCGTCAAACCGCCGGATGGCGGCGGCGAGGTCTATCTGGACTGGGACCAGGCCCTGGACGATCATCGCAAACTGCGCCGATGTCCGGTCTGCGGATGCCGCGAATTGTTCGTGCGCAAGGATTTCCCTCAGGTGACCGGGTTCTGGCTTGTCGTGCTCGCCGCGCTGGTCGCGATGATCCTGTTTGGTTTCCGGCAACTGTTGCTGAGCCTGCTCGTCCTGGGTGTGGTGGCCCTGCTGGACGCGGTTATTTACCTGTTCACCGGTCGCTGCCTGGTCTGTTACCGGTGTCGCAGCGAGTTCCGCGACGCTCCGATCCATCCCGGCCATGCAGGCTGGGAACTGGCGACCGGTGAAAAGTACCGCGACCAGGCCGATGGCGACGCCGATGAATCCAGGACGCCACCGCACGTACCGCCGCAAGATATGAAATAAGTGACGTCGGAATTGAACTTTGGCATCAGGCTCTTTGATCATCTACGGGGCGGGCGGACACGGCCAGGTGGCCGCGGAGAGCGCATCGGCGGCGGGTTGGTCCGTGCTCGGATTTCTCGACGACCGCCGCCCGCCATCGACACGGATCGGCGCCTGGTCGGTTCTCGAACCCGCCCAGGTGCAGCAGAACGGGATCCACGTCGCGGTCGCGGTCGGCGACAATACGTATCGTCGCCGACTTTGCCTGGGCCTCCTGCAGCGCCATGTTCTGCTGGGCATCGTTGTTCATCCGACCGCGTCCGTCAGCCGGTCGGCGACGATCGGCGCCGGGGTTTTCATCGGTCCGGCGTCGGTGGTGAATGCATCGGCCCGTATTGATGACGGTGCGATCGTCAACAGCGGCGCGGTGGTCGAGCATCATTGCCACATCCACGCCTATGCCCACGTGGCGCCGCGCGCCGTGTTGGCCGGCGGCGCAACGGTTCTCGAAATGGCCACCGTCGGTGTCGGCGCGACCGTGCTTCCCGACGTCACCATCGGCCGAGGCGCCACGGTTGGCGCGGGAGCCGCCGTGGTAGATCCGGTTGCGGACGGCCGCACGGTCGTAGGCGTGCCTGCACGTTGAGCCACCGGCAGATTTATAATCCCGTGATGTGGACGGAATACGCGGCCTACAAGATGATCGGAACGCCGCTGGAGAAGCCCGCGCGATTCTTGCGGGATTTCGGCGGTCTCGCCCGGCGCATCAGGCACCCCGAACTGATCGACATCTACAAGGAATCGTCGCGGATCGCGCAGATCATGCGCCGCCTGATTCGGGATCCGATGAACTGCATCGACATCGGGTGCCATCTCGGATCCGTGCTACAGTGCATCATCGAGCTTTCTCCGAACGGGAAGCACTTCGCATTCGAGCCGACGTCCTACAAAGCCGGTTGGCTTCGCCGCAAGTTCCCGCAAGTGGACGTTCGCGAGATCGCGCTGAGCCACAGCAGCGGCAAAGCCCAGTTCTACCACCACCGGGGCCGGTCGGGCTTCAGCGGTCTGCAACTGAAGGCCACGTCAGGGAAGCCGGTGGCGACGTACGAGGTGCAACGCGAGCCGCTCGACGCCGTCATTTCGCCGGACACGAAGATCGACTTCATCAAGGCGGACATCGAAGGGGGCGAACTCCACATGCTGCGCGGAGCCGGCGACCTGCTGAAACGCTGCCGCCCGCCG
>CAUZBA010000250.1:0-5326 GCA_963577635.1 Phycisphaerae bacterium | reverse complement strand
CGCGCTGCGCCCCGTCCAGGAACACGGGCCGGCTTTCGTTGATCACGACCTTCTTCTTCTTGCTAATCGCCTTGATGATCGTGTAGGCCTTACGCAGGGGCACGCCGCCGAGCTCGTGCATCAACTGCATGACCTGTTCCTGGTAGGTCAGCACGCCGTAGGTCATGCCCGTGTACTTCTCGACAATCTCGTTCAGCGCGGGCACCGGTTTTCGGCCGAGCTTTCGATCGACGTATTCGGGAATCAGCTCCATGGGCCCGGGCCGATACAGCGCGTTCGCCGCGATGAGATCTTCGATGCGATCCGGCTGCATCCCGATGAGCAGGTTGCGAAAGCCGCCCGACTCAAACTGGAAAACGGCCGCGGTCTCGCCGCGACGGAACAGGTCCAGCACGTTCTGGTCCGTGTAGGTCAGGCGTTCGACGTCGAGCGGGTCGAAATCGTCACCGGTGGTCGTTTCGTGCGCACCAAATTCGCGCGGGGCATCGGGGCATGGCCCGGCACCGAACCGTCCGCGGACGACCTCGCGCTGCGTCTGCTTGTCGAGCGTGGCGTCGACCAGTTGGCGGCAACGCTGAATGATGCTCAGCGTCCGCAGACCGAGAAAATCCATCTTGAGCAGACCCACGCGGTCGCACGTAGGCCCGTCCCACTGCGTCACGACCTGTTCGGTGCCCGACGGCTTGTAGAGCGGGATGATGTTTTCCAGCGGCTGTGTCGCAATAATGACGCCCGCGGCATGAACCCCGGCGTGCCGGCTGAGGCCCTCCAGCCGCCTGGCGGTATCGATCATCTGCCGGTGCGTCGGCTGGTCGTTGTAGAGTTGTTTCAGGTCGGGCTCCTGGGCGAGCGCCTTGTCAATCGTCGTGCCCAGACCGTCTCCCACCAGCTTGCATACGCGATCGACCTCGCTTAGCGGCACGTTGAGCACCCGACCCACGTCCCGCAATGCTGCCCGCGCCTTGAGAGTTCCGAAGGTGATGATCTGGGCCACGTGCCCGTACTTGCGCCGGACGTACTCGATGATCTGCTGGCGGCCATCCTGACAAATGTCGATGTCGATGTCCGGGTATTCGCTGCGGTCGGGGTCAGTGAATCTCTCGAACAGCAGGCCGTACTTCACCGGGCAGGCGTTGGACAGCCCCAGGCAGTAGCCGACCATCGAACCCACGGCGCTGCCCCGGGCGTTGGCGGGGATGCCGCACCGCCTTGCCTCGTTCACGAAGTCCCAGACGATCAGGAAGTACGCGGCGATGTTCTTCTCGGCCAGCACCTGCAACTCACGATCCAGGCGCGCGCGAATTTCGCCCGTAACGCCGTCCTGCCCGTAACGCCAGATCGCGCCCGCCTCGACCAGCTCGCACAGCGCCTGGTCGCACTGCTTCTTCAGATCGGCAGCTGACAATTCCGTGTCGTCCGTCTGATCGAACGGGATGAGGCGGTACTGCGAGCAGTATTCCTGGTACCACTCGGATGAACCAACATGACAAGATGTGTCGCCCGTTGATCGACCGGCGCCGCTGGGCGCGACGGTGTCACCTTTCGATTCGTGGCCGTGGGCTACAATTCCGCGATCCTCGACTTGCGACGACCTGACTTGTGATGATCTGTCGATTCTCACGACCGGAGCATGGTTGGCCGAAAAGTCCAGGTCCAGGTCGCACATCCGGGCCACGCGGTACGTGTTGTCGCAGGCTTCGGCCCACTTCGGGTGGTCCATGGCCGCACGCATCTGCTCGTCGGACTTCAGGTACAGCTGCGTCGAGTAGCGCATACGCGACTCGTCACTGAGCAACTTGCCTGTCGAAATGCAACAGAGCACATCGTGGCTGGCGTGGTCCTGCTCGGTCAGAAAGTGCACATCGTTCGTGGCCAGACAGCCGATGCCGAGTTGATCGGCCAAGTCGATCAGATCCGGGTTGACGCGATCCTGCTCGGGAATGTGTTTCTGCAGCTCGATGAAGAATCGATCCGGCCCGAACACCGAGATGTACCACTCGGCGATCTGACGAGCCCGGGCTCGATCGCCGCTCATCAGCGCCGCGGGAATCTCGCCGGCCAGGCACGCCGACGTGCAGATCAGACCGGTGGCGAACTGCTCCAGCACCTCCCGATCGATCCTGGGCTTGTAGTAGAATCCGTCCAGGTAGGCGATCGACGCCAGTTTCAGCAGGTTCGCATACCCGGTGCGGTCCTGGGCCAGGAGGAGCAGGTGGTAACCGCCCTCCTTCATTCCCGTGGATTCCTTTTTGAGTCGCGACTGCGGCGCCATGTAGGCTTCCATACCGAGAATCGGCTGGACACCCTGTTGCGTCGCGCGATTGTAGAAGTCGATGGCACCGAACAGGTTGCCGTGGTCGGTGACAGCGATGGCCGGCTGTTGCAGCGTCTTGGCCTGGGCGACCAAGTCGCCAATCCGGTTGGCGCCGTCCAGCAGGCTGTATTGCGTGTGAACGTGAAGATGAACGAAAGGTGTGGCCATCCGTGGCGGCTCCCTGTGACAGGTGAAACGGCAATTGTACCGCCACACCGTGTGCCCACCAACCCGTCGTCGGGCCGCGGCGGGTGATCCCGCGAAGCCGTCTCACACAAGCACATGCGCGACCCGCAGTTAACAGGTGTTTCTCACGATTTTTGCCGCTTGGAGATGTAAAGACCAGATGACTCCGCCGATCGCCCTGCAGCTATTTACCACCCGCGACGAGATGGACGCAGACGTGGAAAACGCCATCGAACGCGTCATGGACATCGGGTACCGCCATGTCGAGGTCGGCGCGTTGCACGGCAGCACGCCGCAGCTGCTGCTCGCGTGCTACGACCGGCTCGGCCTGTCGATCGTGAGCCTGCACGCAGATTATGACACACTCGAGGAGGATCTCCCCGGCCAACTCGAGGCCGCGCGCACACTGGGATGCCGCTACGTGACGTGCACGAGCATCACGCCGCGCCTGCGAAATCCGAAAGGGTACCGCGAGGCGGTTGCCCTCCTGTCGCAATGCGGCGCCCGAGCGGCGGACGAGGGCGTGACGATCTGCTATCACAATCACAGCTTCGAATTCGAACGGCTCGATGACTCAACCCGTGGCATGGACATTATGTATGCCGATGACCAGCCGCCGACCTACCAGGCCCAGTTGGACGTCTACTGGGTGGCGCACGGCGGCGACGACCCGATCTCGTGGATGCGGAGGCTTCGCGGAAGGCTGGACCTGCTGCACATGAAGGACATGGCCCCGGGCCGACGGTTCACCGAAGTCGGCTGCGGCACGCTCGACATCGCCGCGATCGTCACCGAAGCGGACCGGACGCAGGTCAGGGTCCTGATCATCGAACAGGACACCGATCTGGGCCGGATCGCCGCTGGAATCCGCCCACCTCAGCTTTGACAACCTGACCGCGATCCAGAACCGGCAGTCGGGGAGCGAACGCTGATGGAACGGCGGCCCGACTTCCGCTGATCGGGCTACGCGAATTCCGCGGTCGGGTCCGTTGTCTCGCCGCCCTCCGAGGGATATACTTGATGCGGTATCGACAGATGTGTCGACGCAAGTATCGGCACAAGAGCTTCTAATCAGTAAGGACGAACGCCATGACGCATTACATCGCCGAGCCCTGCATCGGGGTCAAGGATACGGCGTGTGTAGACGTGTGCCCGGTGGATTGCATCCACCCCACCAAGGATGACGATGATTTCGAGAAAGCCGAGCAGCTTTACATCGATCCGGATACCTGCATCGATTGCGGTCTTTGCGTCGATGAGTGCCCGGTGAAGGCGATCTTCCCCGAAGAAGATCTGCCCGCCGAGTGGGCCGCGTTCGCTGAAAAGAACACCGAATACTTCAAATAGCACGGCGCGACCGTCGGTCGTCCTCACCGAGACGCTCGTTGCCGAGTGCCTCGATTGGCTGAGCCAGCGGGCGCGTCTGGTGCGCTGTCCGTTCGACTCACCGGGCGAGTTGCGCACACACCTCGCCGACGCGGCCGGTCTGGTCATCCGAACTTACACGCAAGTTGACGAAGCGCTGCTGGCCCAGGCGCCGAAGCTCAAGGTCGTGGGCCGCGCGGGTGTGGGCCTCGACAACGTCGACCTCGACGCGTGCCGCCGACGCGGCGTCACGGTCGTCTTCACGCCCGATGCGAACACGCAGGCCGTCGCCGAATACGTCGTCGCGCTGATCCTGGACGCGCTGCGTCCTCGCGTCACGCTCGGGGCCGGCGACGACGCAGAGTCGTTCCACCGCTACCGTCGCGAGCGGGTCGGCACCCAACTGGACACCAGGACGCTGGGAATCCTGGGTTTCGGGCGTATCGGCAAACGTGTTGGACGCCTCGGTCACGCGCTGGGGATGGAATTGCTCGCGCACGATCTGTTGCCCGAAGCGATGCTGCGGCAGAATGTCACGTACCCGTTTCGTTGTGTCGACCGCGCGACGCTGTTTCGAGACAGCGACATCGTGACGATCCACGTGGACGGCAGGCCTGAGAATCGACACCTCCTGGACGGCCCGGCTCTCGGGCAGCTCAATCGCGATTGCCTGCTGATCAACACCTCGCGGGGCATGGTGGTCGACGCGGACGCCTTGGCCGACTGGGCCCGCTCGGCCGCCGGGGACGGCGCCCGGGCGGTGCTGGACGTCCACGACCCCGAACCGCCATTCGGCGACGTCGCCTACCCCTTGTTCGGCCTGGCGAACGTGCGCCTGCTGCCGCACACCGCATCGCGCACGACACAGGCCCTGGAAGCCATGAGCTGGGTGGTCAAAGACGTGTGGGCGGTTCTGGAGGGACGGGCGCCGAGGTATAAAGCCGTTTGAATCGCGGTTCGCACCGGGGCAAGAACACACAATGTGAGTTGGCCGGTTTGTTCCAGCAATCGGTTTCTCCACGGCAGGCGGACCTCGCGGGCTACAATGTTGCGAATCCAGATGTGCATCGGGACGTAACGGTTAGTAGTTGATCCTGAGATTCGTCAGGTGATCGAGGCAAGAATCGGCCCACAATCAGTCCGATCGCGACACCAAGGCGCCGAGTGGAAAGGACAAGCACCTTGCGGCCCATATCGAATCAACTTTATTGCTGTCTGCTGCTTTTCTCAATGATTCCGGAGGCTACCGCTGCGTAGTCGTTCGAACGCATTTCGAAGGAGTCGCAGGTCATTGCTGTCGGGCAGGTGCTAGGAGTGACGGACCGAGGATCCATTCCCAAGGACCAAAGCACCTGGAATGTTCCAACTCGTCGCATGGAGGCGCAGATTCAAGTTCTTCGCACCATTCCGAAACATACGTGGCACAAGCTACGCGCCAATGACATCCTCCGTGTTGAATAC